>JAGXFZ010000129.1 GCA_024637055.1 Gracilibacter sp.
ATATCGTCGGCAGCGTCAGATGTGTATAAGAGACAGCTTCATAATAATCTCGTTTCATGGTTTTAGTATAAACTCCTCCCTGTAATTCTCTAAGTCTCTGCATCACGAGCACTCTAATGCCGAGCGGGCACAAAGATTCCTTTGTGCCCTTTCAGCTTATCGTTTCATTATACTGCTTCATATACATAAATGTTAAGCCTTTTTCTAAAATTGGTACTATCTCACAGAAGTGTATGTAGGTATCTAGCTCTATATGAACTAGATACCTGTTATAAGTGTTTACTTTTCTTCTTTATCTACTTCAGTATACTCAGCATCTACAACATCTTCATCAGCCTTATTGGCACCTGAATCCTCTTGTCCGGGCTGTGCTTCCTGTTGTGCCTGTTCCTGAGCAGCCTTCTCTTGATACATTTTTTCTACGAACGGATAGAGTACTTTAGTCAATGCTTCAGACTTAGCTTTGATATCTGCTACATCATCACCTGCTGCAGCGTTTTTAAGATCTTCGGCAGCTTTCTTGATGGTCTCCTTTTCACTCTCGTCACCTTTACCTTCAAAGTCCTTAAGCGTTTTTTCTGCCTGGTAAGCTAAAGAGTCAGCCTCATTCTTAGCATCAATCTGTTCTTTTAATTTCTTATCTTCGTCAGCATTAGCCTCTGCATCTTTACGCATCTTATCGATTTCGTCCTTACTGAGTCCTGCTGAAGCAGTTATCGTAACTTTCTGTTCGTTACCTGTTGCTGTATCCTTAGCGGAAACATGAACGATACCATTGGCATCGATATCGAACTTAACCTCAATCTGAGGCACTCCACGAGGAGCAGTAGGGATACCGGTTAATTGGAAGCGGCCTAAGGTCTTATTATAAGACGCCATCTCCCGTTCTCCCTGCAGAACATGGATATCTACAGAAGTTTGGTTATCAGCAGCTGTAGAGAATACCTGAGACTTGGTAGTAGGAATGGTGGTATTACGCTCGATGATTCTAGTGAATACGCCACCTAAGGTTTCAATACCCAATGAAAGAGGTGCGACATCTACTAAGATAATATCTTTCATTTCACCAGAGAGAACGCCACCCTGAATTGCTGCGCCTAGCGCCACTACTTCATCTGGATTAACCCCTTTGTGTGGGTCTTTACCACTGATTCTCTTGATAGCTTCCTGAACAGCAGGGATTCTGGTTGAACCTCCTACTAGGATTATCTGATCAAGCTCATTAAAGGAAAGCTTGGCATCTTCGATAGCCTGACGGGTTGGTCCCATGGTAGATTCGACCAAATCAGCTACCAATTCCTCGAACTTCGCTCTTGTTACATTCATATCAAGATGAAGAGGACCTTCAGCAGACATGGTGATAAATGGCAAGTTAATATTTGACTGGGTAACGCCTGATAGTTCAACTTTTGCTTTCTCTGCGGCTTCTTTCAAACGTTGCAAAGCCATACGATCCTTAGATAGATCTACACCTTGACTCTTTTTAAACTCCGATACGATATGGTCCATAAGGCGTTTATCAAAGTCATCTCCACCGAGATTATTATTACCACTGGTAGCTTTAACCTCTACCATTCCTTGGCTAAGCTCTAAGACTGAAACGTCAAATGTTCCACCACCAAGGTCATAAACCAGAACTGTCTGATCATTTTCTTTATCAAGACCGTATGCTAAAGCTGCTGCGGTAGGCTCGTTGATTATTCGTAGTACTTCTAGTCCTGCAATCGTACCGGCATCTTTAGTTGCTTGTCTTTGGGCATCGGTAAAATATGCTGGAACTGTGATTACAGCTTGACTAACAGAACTGCCTAGGTATGCTTCGGCATCTCCTTTAAGTTTCTGAAGAATCATTGCCGATATCTCCTGAGGCGTATAAGTCTTATCTAATAGAGTAACTTTGCGTTCTGTACCCATGTGACGCTTGATGGATTCTACAGTGTTGTCAGGATTGGAAACAGCTTGTCGTTTTGCCACCTGTCCCACTAATTTTTCACCTGTTTTAGAGAATCCTACAACTGAGGGGGTGATACGGCCACCCTCTGCATTGGTTATTACAACAGGTTCGCCACCTTCCAACACAGCTACACAAGAATTAGTTGTACCCAGATCAATACCAATAACTTTACTCATATTCTATTCCTCCTTGAAAAACGTTTTTTAAACTAACTAGATACTTTAACTTGACTTGGCCTGATAACCTTGTCTTTTAGATAGTAACCTTTTTGAAGCTCTGCGAGGATAATATTTTCCTCTTTATCTGAAGCCTCCCTAAGGAGTGCCTCATGTACATTCGGATTGAATTCAGTGCCAACAGTCTCGATCGGGCTTAGACCTTCGTCTTCTAAAGCCTTCGTGAACTGTCGACGAATCATTTCTACACCTTGGGAAAGTGATTGAAAATCCTTATTTTTTTGGGAGGATTCAATAGCTCTCTCCAAGTTATCCAAAACAGGAAGCAAAGAAACGATGATTCTTTCCGAACCATACTTAGCAATTTCTTCCTTTTCTTTCTGTGTTCTTTTACGATAGTTATCAAATTCTGCTTTTAATCTCTGCATGTGGTTATAATACTCTTCCGCCTTTAATCTGTTTTCCTCTAGTTCACTTACTTCTTCTATGGTATCTTCTTCCATAGCTGTGGTTTGTTCCGCAAGTTCCTGTTCGGTATAGTTGCTCTCTTCTTGATCAGTTTTTTTCCTCAAGTACTACCGCCTCCTTCCCTAAGCTTAAGACCTTCTTACGTTTCTGCCCGTAAGCATCGCCGTAAGGCTCTTGGTCATATAATCTACAATTGTTATCGCTTTACCATAATCCATCCGGGTAGGACCGAGTACTCCTATAGATCCTATCTGTTTACCGTTGATATGGTACATCGCGGATATCACGCTACAATCTTTGAAAACCTCATCAGGATTTTCAGAACCTATCGTCACATTCAACCCTTCTTGACCGTGTTGCAGTAGCTCAACTAATTTTGTGTTCTCTTCAAAGACACCAAAAAGGGATTTTACTTTATTTAAATCTCGGAATTCCGGTTGATTGAGCATATTTAGCGTTCCCCCTAAATATACGCGCTCAGATATCTCTATATCTTTATCTTCAAACATTCTCTCCAGAATCCCCATCATGCTATCTATCATTCGTCGCTTTCTAGAAAGTTCACTATAAATCTCTTTGACTAAGCCTTTCCTCAAATCCTGAACCCTAGTCCCACTCATCTTATCGTTAAATATGTTGGCTAGGATCTGCAGTTCTTCAGGTGTCGTATCTTGGCCTATTTCTACAATATTATTCTCAACTGAACCGTTCTCCTTGACAGTAACCATAATAGCCTGCCCTGATTCATAAGGCAGAAAATACAGCCTATTGAGCACACTATTACGACTCTTAGGACCGACCACTAAACTGGTCAGGTTGGTTACTTGAGAAATAAGCTTACCTGTATATTCTATGACTTCCTGAACTTCACTCAGTCTATTCACAATTTCCTTGTTAATACTTTTCTTATCTTCACCAGTAATATCTGTAGAGTCCATCAGATAATCTACATAGTACCGGTATCCTAAATCTGAAGGAATTCTACCGGCTGAAGTATGTGGTTGTTCGATTAGGCCTATCTCTTCTAAGTCGGCCATTTCGTTACGGATAGTGGCCGGAGAAACTCCCAAATCGAATTTCCGAGATATTGTTCTTGATCCTACCGGCTCAGCAGTGGCTATATAATCTTGAACGATAGCCTTCAGGATCTTCTGCTTTCTCTCATCCATTTTCACGTTGCCACCCCCACTGTTAGCACTCAGTCGAGGTGAGTGCTAATCTTCTGACAATACATTAGCACGAAGGTAAAAGATTGTCAAGACCATAAAGTGAAACTTTTATCAGTAGGGCGTTTCTTAATCCATACTGATAGTTAGTTGAACTTATCAGGAACTTAGCGTCCGTTACGACGGCCATGGATGGCCTAGTGTCGCGGTGCCATGGATGGCAAGGAGCGATCCCCCACTTAAAGAAGTGGGAGTCTACGGACGGTTAGTGCGTGATAAATGTAAATTAAAGGATTAAATCCCGCAGAATTGAATTGCTTACAAACAGATATGCAGGATTGATTCTTAGCCATCCCTCATTCAGCAAAAGTAGGTCTCTATCAATATAGTTTACCAATTTATATCCATAAATATCCTGAATGTTTATCTTAAATTTTTCTTCAAATAGCTTTATATCGATTCCCTTCGTTGTTCTAAGTCCAAGCATAACGTACTCAGATATTTGTTGTTCCCGAGTAAGGCTTTCCACTTCTTCACCTACAGGCTTAATGCCTGAAGCTAGTTTGTTTAAATAAAGATCCACGTCCTGAACATTCTTTGTCCTGACTGCATCCAGACAAGATACTGCCCCTGGGCCTAAACCCAAATAATCCTTTCCCTGCCAATACGATAAGTTATGTCTACCTTCGAATCCTGGCTGAGCAAAGTTGGCTATCTCATAATGGATATAGCCTTGTGTCTCTAAAAAAGACACCACCCATTCGTACATATCAGCTTGCTGATCATCATCAGGGAGAGGAGGTTTTTCTTGCTTAGATAAGCTACTTAAATCGTATTGTCTGCCTAGAGGAGTCTCTTCCTCTAGACTAAGCCCATAGATAGAAAGATGTTCCGGAGCTAAACTCACCGCTTGGCGAACTGTATCCTGCCATTCTTCTATGGTCTGTCCAGGAAGACCAAACATTAAGTCTAGATTGAGGTTGGCAAACCCTGCTTCCCTAATCAGCTCAACACCGAGTTTGATATCCTCTGACGTATGAATCCTCCCGATTATTTGAAGCTGACTATCATTAAAGCTTTGAGCACCTAAAGAGATTCGATTGATACCGTAATGTCTCAATACGGCTAGCTTTTCCTTTGTAATAGTTCCTGGGTTTGCTTCAACCGTTTTCTCTATAGGAAATAATCCGTCTTTATCCGTACTTGGAAAAGAAAATCTGCTACTTATAAAATTAAGCAGGCGGTCTAATTCCTGAGGATTGAGAGCTGTTGGCGTACCGCCCCCTAGAAAAAGGGAAGAAACCCCCGTGGGAGCTTCTGTATGACGAACTTTTATTTCCTGTTCTAACCCAGTCAAATATTCACGTATCTTATCACGTTCATCTCCAGCATGCTCTGCAAGGGAGAGAGAGTAAAAAGCACAATAATAACATTTCCGGAGACAAAAGGGGACATGTACATATAAAGAAGTCATGGCTTTAGTCATCTATTTTTAAGACAGCCATAAAAGCTTCTTGGGGAATTTCTACGCTTCCAACCTGTTTCATGCGCTTCTTACCTTCTTTTTGTTTTTCTAACAGTTTGCGCTTGCGTGAGATATCTCCTCCGTAGCATTTAGCTAGAACATCCTTACGGATAGCCTTGATATTCTCCCTGGCGATTACCTTTGAACCGATTACAGCCTGTACTGGAATCTCAAACATCTGCCGAGGAATCATCCCTCGCAATTTCTCTACTAGCTTGCGTCCCCGGAAATAAGCTTTATCCCTATGCACAATAAAGGAAAGTGCATCCACAATCTCTCCATTGAGCATGATATCGAGTTTAACTAGCTTTGCTTCTTTATAACCTATGAGTTCGTAATCAAGAGATGCATAACCCTTGGTGCGAGACTTCAGTTGATCGAAATAATCGTAAACTATCTCACTTAAAGGTATCTCATATTGCAGGTTCACCCTCGCGGCGGTGATATAGTCCATGTTAATGAAGTTTCCTCTTTTCTCCTGGTTAAGCTCCATGATAGAGCCTATATATTCAGAAGGCAGCATAACTGTGGCTCTGACCATAGGTTCCTCGATAGACTCGATATTACCGACGTCTGGTAATAGTGCAGGGTTATCTATAGCGATTTGTGTACCATCCGTTAGATTCACCTGATATATGACACTGGGAGCAGTAGTTATGATGTTAAAACCGAATTCCCTTTCCAATCTTTCCTGGACAATATCCATATGCAATAGCCCCAAGAAGCCACAGCGGAAACCGAATCCCAAGGCCGCGGATACTTCATTATCATACATCAAGCTGGCATCATTAAGCTGAAGTTTCTCAAGAGCATCCTTTAGTTTATCGTAATCAGAGGATTCCACTGGATAAAGACCGCAGAACACCATAGAAACTGCCTTCCTATATCCCGGAAGTGCTTCGGTTGCAGGGCGTTCAGCATCAGTCACGGTGTCACCCACTCGTGTATCGCGTACGTTCCTGATACTACCGGCGATATAACCTACTTGACCAGCCTTAAGTTCATCGACAACAATCATGCTAGGAGAAAATACCCCTACCTCAGTTATCTCAAATTGCTTACCACTGGACATCATCTTAATATTAGTTCCTTTGGACACCTTACCGTCGAGAACTCTGATATAGGGAATGGCGCCTTTATAGGAATCGAATTTGGAATCAAAAATAAGTGCTTTAAGAGGTTTCTCATCTTCCCCTTGTGGTGGGGGTATCTTTTTCACTATCGCTTCGAGTATCTCTTCTATACCTAAACCCATTTTAGCTGAAGCCATAATCGCCTCACTGGCATCTATACCTATAACATCTTCAACTTCTTTTCTGACCATTTCCGGGTCTGCACTCGGCAGATCTATTTTGTTGATAACAGGTATGATTTCCAAATCATTTTCTAAAGCTAGATAAACGTTAGCTAAAGTTTGAGCCTCAATCCCCTGAGCGGCATCCACCACCAGTAAAGCCCCTTCACAAGCTGCCAAACTTCTGGACACCTCATAAGAAAAGTCAACGTGGCCAGGGGTATCGATAAGATTCAAGTCATATGTTTCTCCATCTTTGGCTTTATACTGTAAGCGTACAGCCTGGAGCTTAATGGTAATACCTCGTTCCCTTTCCAAATCCATGGAATCCAGTACTTGTTCTTTGAGTTCCCTGGTGGACATCGTTCCTGTAAACTCTATAAGGCGGTCAGCCAAAGTTGACTTACCGTGATCGATATGAGCAATAATAGAAAAATTTCTAATTTTCGATGAAGCTTGTGCCATTGTTATCTTCTCTCCCCAAAAAAATAATACGCCTAACGATTACAAAAAATGATATGCAAAGAGTTATGCTTCTAATGAGTATAACAAAATACAGTATATTAAAGCAACTTCGCTACGCAGCAAACCGCTCCCTAGCGTGGGATAACTATTCCTAAATCAAATTCCAATCTCTAACCTCGAACTACGAACTTCGAGTTTTCTTCCCCAACATATCCATAGTCATATTGAACTCATCCATCCTCATGGCCTTACTTATGACAGCGAATACTATTATTCCGATTACTGCTGAACTACTTAGAACAATAACTGAGCCCAATTTCCCCGTCCCTACCAAGAGTCCGATATAGTCAGCCCATAAGAAAACGATAGCACCCATGGCAAAAGCTGCCGTGCAAGATTTAATAAGGGTGAACAATATCCTTCTACCATCCATCTTCCCCAACATCCGGCGAAGGGCGATGAATAAAAGGGACATATGAACTATAGCGCCGATGGTGACAGCCAAAGCCAAACCGCCATGACCCAAATACTCAACCAAAAAGAACATAGAAGCGATACTTGCTGCCATCGCTACAACTCCTAATCCTACAGGCATCCAAGTATTCTGCAACGCGTAGAAAGCCCTGGGTAGAATTTGGATTATAGCCTGGGCCGTTATCCCCAAAGTAAAATAGAACAACGGTATAGCTGTTATCTCTGTATCAATAGGCCCAAACTCTCCGTGTTCGAACAGTACCCTGATGAGTGGTAAACGGAGAACAACCATGCCCACAGATACAGGAATGGTTATGAAAATTACAAGTCTTATAGCACCCGAGATAGTCTCTAAAAATTCTCTGGTCTTTTTGAGGGTAGCTAGTTCCGAAAGGGTTGGAAATACAGCTACCCCTATAGCCAATGCGAAGATACCTACTGGTAATTGAAACAGACGATAGGAATACCAAATAGCAGTTAAACTCCCTGGATCCAAAGCTGATCCTAGGTTAGAATTGACAATGACCTGGAACTGATTAAGAGTAAACATAATAATTATCGGGAGAGAAAGTAAGAGTATCTTTTTCACCCCGGGATGTTTGAAATCTATAATCGGGTAATATCGCAACCCAACTTTACGCAGATATGGTACTTGAACCATAAAGTTTACCACTGCTCCGATAACCACTCCGAAGGCAAAACCCGATATACTATAAGCATCACCTGAGTTGGCAAATATGAAGCCACAAACAATAATACTGGCATTGTACAGAACCGTTCCCAGAGCAGAAGGCCAGAATATTTTATAGGAATTTAAGATTCCCATGGTTATACCACTTAATGTAAGAATCACTGGTTGGAGTAAGAGGATGCGAGTGAGATAGATTGCTAATTGCTGATCCTCAGGACTAAAACCTGGTACCTGAAGAGCTATAAACTTTGGAGTAAGAATCATAGCTATGATGACCAAGAAACAAAGAGAAAGAAACATTATGTTAATAACCGAACTTACAACCTTCCAACCCTCATCCTCTCTCTGTTTGGCGATATATTCGGAAAGCACTGGTATGAAGGCAGCACTTAAAACCCCTCCGACCAGAAGCCAATAAAGAAGGTCGGGGAGGATAAAGGCAGTGTTATAAGCGTCGGTTGCCCCAGTTTTGCCAAAAAGACCTGCCATAAGAGATTCCCGGACAAAACCAAGAAATCTGGAAACCAGGTTAGCTGCCATAAGGAAACCGGCCGCTTTCATCATTTTTTGGGTAGTAGACATCAGCAAATTATCCTTTAAGATGGATATTATAGTCGTACTGGGAATTATATCACCTTTCTAGATATTCCTTCAACACTTCAGCCAAAGGTTGTACAGTATTCATAGCCTCTTCAGCAGTATTGAGCTGACTCCCTACCTCTAAAAGTATCGCACCATTAGTCAGATGCTGATTATAGCGGGCTTTAGAAGCATATCGTATCATATTGGAAAAGAAACCGGGATAACTATCCTCAGCTACCTCAATAATGCTATTAGCTACTTGATCATTTCTTTCCCATGTTGGATTATTTTGCCCAAGCACAATCAGTATTTTGGCAGTATCCATATCCCCTATACGAACAATGGACTTCCCTACTTGAGGAGGCAGACCATCTCTATGAACGTCCAATAATATACGAATGGTAGGATTTTCTTCCAACATATTTTGAGCAACCTCAAAAGAATTATCATACGACTCATTATAGATAGTATCATTGACCTGATCCGAATGAATGGTTTTGATACCTATCGAGTTCAATTCTTCTGCCAAAGCTTGCCCTACTTTAACAACATACCCATTTTCACCACTTATTTCTCTTTCACTCACTCCATCACCAGCGTAAGACTCAGCATTATGCGTATGATATATTCCTACCAAGACATCATCTTCACTGGTACTGGGCACAGGCTCAGTATAAAAGGGATTATCTAGCATCTCAAGAATAGGGCCCTCCATCTCTGGATCATGAGGATAATAAGCCCACCCTAACCAAGGCAAACCTTGTTTTGGTGGGGCATAATAACTTAGAAAGTAAGTTCTCGCATCTGAGATATTAACTCCCGTCAAAAAATACATGCCCAGTCCAGCTATACTATAACGGACGTCTTGGATCCTTTCTCTTTCCGGTTTAGACAGTCCAGAAGCTCCTTCCAGGAGAATCATTTCAAAAGGAAAGCCCCTTTCGGTCAGAACTTTGATCAGATGGTGAGAACTATTATTAAAAATACTTAAAGACATACCAAAGATAAAAATAGCCAAAAAAAGAATAGTAGTTGCTGTTCTCACCCACGTATTCTCGTAAAACAAACCCTTGCCCCCCTTCCATAATTAGGAATATGAAGGACAACCTCCCTATAGAACCGGTTTAAACTTACTGAATACATATTTTCTTGTGTGAACCCCCTCTAACACTCCCATTTCTTCTAGCAGGAGATAAGAGCGCTCAAAAGAAGAGGTCCTCGAAATGTATCGGTAGGTATTGTAGAAATAGTGATTATTTTGTCTAACTTATTTTGTTGACATCAAGTTTACCTTATTGTAATATTTTCAGTAACTTAACTTACTCTTTTAACAACTGTGAAAGAGGAAAGTAGTTTTGACGGATGCCTAACAGAGAGTCGGGATTGCTGGGAACCGATAGTGCAAGTCAAAATGAAGTTCCCTCTGGAGTTGTCAGCTGAACGCTTAAATGCAAGTAGGTGCGACCGGATTCTTCCACCGTTAACAGGAAGGGGATATGAATACGTATCCTTTAAAGGCGGATCGTTAAACGATCAATCAGGGTGGTACCGCGAGTAATCCTCGTCCCGATAGGGATAGGGATTTTTTTATTTCTCAGACACCTTCCACCACTCCTAGACATCTCCGCCAGGAATGATACGTAATATTTCTCTTAGAGTCGGACCTCCACAAGAGGTTAAACCGGGTGGTACCGCGGGTGAATCCCGTCCCAGTGTTATGGGACGGGATTTTTTATTTTTTAGTATTAAATACCAAGTAGAAAGGAGAGATAATATGCTCGGAATATCAGATCCCATAATTCTTACCGTTTACGTCCTTAGTATAGGAAGTGCACTCTTATGTGTTATTTATGGAGTTCGTAACTGGAATCACGAGAATTAGGATAGTATTAAATTAATAACTGAGAATGGGGAGAATGAAATCATGTTGACTAAATCGATTGTAATGCTATTATACTTGGCTGTTATCGTCTATCTTGGTTATAAAGGATACAAACAGACCAACAACAGTAGTGATTACCTGCTTGCTGGCCGCAAGACTAATCCAGCAGTTATGGCTCTTTCCTATGGCGCTTCCTTTATTAGCACTTCAGCCATTGTCGGCTTCGGTGGGTTGGCGGGTGTGTTCGGAATGAGTCTACTCTGGCTAACTTTTTTAAATATCTTTGTAGGAATTTTTATAGCTTTTGTAGTTTTTCGTAAAAGAACTCGGGCCATGGGACAAAATCTTAATGCCAATACTTTTGCTGAACTCTTAGGTAAACGTTATGAATCCACCTTCATCCGCAAATTCGTTGCTGGTATCATACTTGTTTTTATGCCTGTTTATACTGCAGCTGTAATGATTGGTGCTGCTAAATTCATCGAAGGAAGTCTTGACATCGGGTATAACAGTGCCCTTATAATCATGGCTGTTATCGTCGCCGCCTATGTTTTCTGGGGTGGAATGAAGGCAGTCATGTACTCGGATGCTTTCCAGGGAGTTCTGATGTTTGGCGGGATGCTTTTCCTTATTTTCTGGACTTATAAAGGCCTAGGAGGCATCACATCAGCTCATCTGCAATTGACCGAGTTATTTAATAATCCGACTGTCCAAGAGCAGACAGCAGGTTTGGCTAAAGGTGGTTTCCAAGGTTGGACTGCCATGCCCCAAACTTTATCAGTTAACTGGTGGGTAGTTCTAAGTAGTATTGTGCTTGGTGTAGGTATAGGAACCTTAGCTCAGCCTCAATTAGCTGTACGCTTCATGACAGTCAAGAGTACGAAAGATCTAAACCGAGCTATTCCTGTAGGTGGAGTCTTCATCCTGATGATGACAGGAGTGGCCTTCGTAGTCGGGGCTCTTTCCAATGTATACTTTTTCAACTCTACAGGCAGTATTGCAGTTGCCGCCGCCGGAGGAACAGACAGTATCATCCCCTTATTCATCAACAATTTTATGCCTGCTTGGTTTTCGTCGCTGTTCCTAGTAACCATAGTCTCTGCAGCAATGTCTACCCTAAGTGCTCAGTTTCATACCATCGGGGCTGCAGTAGGTAGAGATCTTATCAGTAAAGATTATAATAGTGACGATAAAGGCATGCTTAGTTCCAAGCTCGGGATGCTTGCTGGAATTATTCTAACTATTGCCCTATCTTATTTTCTACCGAAAATATGGGACGCTGCTATCGGGATCAGCACCGGGCTCTTCTTCGGTCTTTGTGGCGCAGCCTTCATTCCTATGTACGTCGGAGCTTTATATTCCAAGAGGATGAACAGGACTGCCGCTGTAGCCAGTATGCTTTCAGGGTTCACTGTCAGTATGCTGTGGATGACTTTCGTTCATTCTAAAGAATCAGTGGTATTCAAGATTAGCCAACTACTGTTTAATAAACCATATCTTTTCGATTCCAACATTCAGTATGTTGATCCGATTATAATTTCATTAAGTGTATCTGCACTCGTGGCTATCGGGGTCACTGCCCTGCAAAAACCTACTGACAACAACTCCCATGTGGAAAAATGTTTTGAGGGCATAAAGTAGATTACGAAAGAAGTTTCACTTAAATAGTTGCATATTCTAAGCAATATGTGGTAAAATATCATTTGCGTGAAAACGTCGGTAGATAGTTTTTAAAGGGGGTGACTAGGCATGCCAAATATCAAATCTCAAATTAAAAGAGTTAAAATTACTAAGTTACAGAATGTCCGAAATACTGCTGCAAGATCTTCCTTAAAAACCGCTATTCGTCGTTTTGAAGAAGCTGTAACTAATAATGTTGAAAGCGCTGGCGAAGCTCTACAAAAAGCTTCTCGTGCTTTGGATAAAGCTGCTGCTAAAGGTCTTATTCATAAAAATAAAGCAGCTCGCAAAAAATCAAGGTTAGTTAAAAGACTTTCTAATTTGATTAAAAAAGCAAGCTAATTTAGCACCATATGATCCATATATTATGTAATAAAATAAACAGCCGACAGTATTATCACTGCCGGCTGTTTATTTTATTACAAAGATTTAGAACCATCATCTCCATAAGAAGATGTGGATCGCCACTTCTTTTGAGATTCATATCGGTCTGCAGACATTCCTCCAATGCTACAGCCATTTTATCTGGAGAAAAGTTTGCCGCTTGTCGGAATACCTTATTCCCTTCATAAGGTTTAATTTTTGCGTATTTTATTAAGTCGTCTACTTTCTCTCCCCTCTTACGCACCAAGGTAGCGGCCAAGAGGAGGCGAATTTGACGGACAATCATTGTCTGGATTTTAAGATAATGCTCCTGACTTAATACTTCCTTAAGTCTCTGAAGGGCATCTCGGGAATTTCCTACCGCTATAGCATCAAGCATAGCAAATATCGTGGTCTCTACCAATGGGATACATACCCTCGTGATATCATCTTTGCTAATATCACTTTTATCGCCGAGGTATGTAGTTAGTTTTTCTATTTCCTGAGTTAAAACCCCAGGATGATGACCGGCCCATTCCACTAAAAAGGCTGCCGTAGAGGAGTTGATATTTTTCCCTCTTACCTTAGCTTCTCTTTGAATCCACATCACCCATTCTGCTGGTCCTCTAGGATTGGCAAACTCCATTATTTTTCCTGACTTGGCTATTTCTTTATAAAGCTTCCTACCTTTGTTTGTCTTAGCAGCGATTAAAACCAGACAGGTCGAAGGATTAGGGTTCTGGCAGTAATCTAGGAGGATAGTCAAATCTCCAATTTCATCTGCTTCTGTAGCAAGGTGCTCCTCTTCGTCTGCTTTTCCCTCATCCTTAGCATCATTCTTATTTCTTCCTTGGATAAAGTAAGGAATATCATCCACAATAACTAACTTGCGAGCAAAAAATGAAACCGTATTAGCAGCTTCTGTAATCGTTTCGATTGAAACATCTTTCCCATAGAAATACTCAACATTACTCCCAGAAGCATCTTCGTTCCAGAAAACCTTCTTTAACATCTTCAATGCTTCAATAAGAGAATAACGATCTTCCCCGTATAGTAGATAGACCGCCGGGATATTCCCGCTCTCAATATCTTTTTTAACCAATCCAATAGACATATTTATCACCAAACTATAGTTTCGCCAAAAACCAACCTAGTTCCTTCAAATCTTAAAAAATAAAGTTGTAAAGTTGGGGACGGTTCTTTACTTTACAACCGACATAGACTGAAGAACCGTCCCCTTGTCTATTGTGTGTTGGACAAAAAAAATTCCCCCTCAGCATGTGAAGGGGAAAGAAAGAGGAGGAGAAAAGAGATGTTCTCTGTTATTATTTCCATCTGCTTCCTCTTTTTATTCATTAATTTAACAATAATTGAAAATATTTTTATAATTTTTCAGGTTCTTCGTAATTAATCCCTTTAGTATCTACTTTTACACTCTTCATTACCTGGTCTTTGGCAGGTTTATCTTGTGAATTTCTTTCAACACTTACAATCTTATCAACTACTTCTAGCCCTTCGAAGACTTTACCGAAGGAGGCATAACTGCCATCCAGATGAGTTGAATCCGCAACCATTATAAAGAACTGAGAACCGGCTGAATTAGGAAGCTGAGAACGGGCCATTGATAATACTCCACGTGTATGCTTTAATTCGTTAGGAAATTTATTACCCGCAAATTCGCCTTTTATGCCATATCCTGGACCGCCCATGCCCGAACCTTGAGGGCAACCGCCTTGGATCATGAAACCTGGAATCACTCTATGAAATTTCAGGCCATCATAGAAACCTTTCTGAACAAGGGAAATAAAATTATTGACAGTGTTGGGAGCAACCTCAGGATAAAGCTCGGCTTTGATTACGTCCCCATTGTCCATTTCAATAGTTACAATTGGTTTTTCCATATTAAATACTCCTTTAAGATAAAGTGAACCTTCTATCAGTAGGGGTTTTCTTCATCCCCTACTGATAGTTAGTTGAACTTATCAGGAACTTAGCGTCCGTTATCCCCCACTTAAAGAAGTGGGGGTCTTACGGACGCTAAGTGCGTGATAAATTGGATTTCTAAATTATATCATACTCTTTTTATAATGGACAATTGACCATAACATACATAATCAACTATCAATTGATTTCCCTGCCAGAAGTGATACTAAAGCCCTGCTTGTCAATCACCAATTCAATTGTTCCATCTATATCTGTTCGGAAAACAGGCACTCCTCTCATTTCCCAATAAGCCAAGACTTCTGGCGATGGATGACCAAAGCTGTTGCGACCTACTTGGATAAAAACAGCTTGTGGTTGAGTCCTATCAAACCATTCAATATCCAAAGAGCTTCGACTACCATGATGAGGAATCTTAATAAAGTCTGCATTCCAGTCTGCACCCCTGCCGACAATAGCTTGCATTTGTTCTATTTCCATGTCACCTGTAAGTAAAATTTTCTTATCTAAATATTCTAGCAGTAAAACGAGAGAGTTATTATTAGCATCAGATGAAGTCAAGTTCAGTGTTTCTCTTGGGGACAGAACTTTAATGGCAAGTCCTGATGAAAAGCGCAAATTATTCCCTGCTTGCAGCTTGACTATTCTCTCCTGATCAAAATCATCACTTAATAGGCCTTCTTGCCACTCTTCATTATCTAGCCTTTCACCAACATTTGGTATTGCAACCTTCCCTATAGGCAAGGTGGTTAGAATATACCTAGCACCTCCTACATGATCTGCATGCTCATGCGTTATGAAAAACATATCAAAATAGTCAATCCTATGTTCCATTAAGAACGGAATAACAATTCTTTCACCTGCATCAAATCTATCATTTCTAGGTCCGCTGTCAACTAATACATTCTCCTCTGGGCTGCGAATCAAAATGCAATCTCCTTGACCAACATCTAAGAAAGTGATTCTTAAACGCTCGACACCCTGCCAGGGAGCCCAGAGCGTAAGGATAATAGCAACGCTTGCCAAACAAAGGATAAGATTATTATTGCTTACCTTTTTAAAGGTTACATGTGAACTTATGTGCGCTAATCCTGGTATAAATGAAATTATTCTATATAACTTGCGAATTTGTACCCTGAAAATGAACCATACTTTTTCTTTCCCGATAAGTAAAACGCCTAATAATCCATACCAAAGTATCCAAAAAAACACTCCCGGATTCAGCACCCATAAATAAGCCAGAGGCAAAGAAGCAAATATATTTAGAACATGGTCTGTCATAGCCAACAACCAGAATGAAACCTGAAAGAAAGCCAGGGGAACAACGGATAAAAAAATTAGTGAAGTGCCAATCAATCCAAGTTGTAAAACTGTACCTAAAATAACAAGAATAAATATATTTGTCATCAAGCCAGCAAGCGATACTCTTTGGAAGACAATAATCATAATTGGTAAAGCTGCTATCTGAACGCTTAACGCGACCGCAGTTGGAAGTCTAATTAGGGAAGGAATTTTTTGCATCAAACTGTTTTTTAATAGTTGAGGTGAAAGTACTACTATTCCCCAAGTAGCGGCAAAAGAAAGCTGAAAACTGACATCTCTCAAATAAAGAGGATTCCATAGAAATAGTAAGAGTGCAGCAAACATCAGCCAACGTAAGGAAGACACTCTCCCCCTACCAAACATTCCTAAAAGAACCGCAATCCCCAAGATTGCAGCTCTGAGAATAGGCGGATTTCCCTTACATAAAAAAACATAAAGTATTATTGCACCTATGGTAATAACAATCTTTGCTTTACGAGGAAGAAAGAATAATACCGCCCACATCAATGCGATAACGAAAGCTATATTCGCTCCAGATGCTGCAAATACATGCATCACTCCAGCGGCTTTATACATATTAAGGGTATCAGATGGAATACGGGAAGAGTCACCAAATAGTATTCCTTCCAAAACCCCAGCTTCTTTTACCCAGTATTGATCAAGAACGATTCTTACTTTCTGTCTGATACTCCAAGATAAAGGAGGAACTCCTTGTTCCACTAAGCTAACTTTTCCCCGCGCAGTTACCGTTCCACTTAACCCTCTAACAGCATTA
Organism: Gracilibacter sp.; assembly: GCA_024637055.1. GTDB lineage: Bacteria > Bacillota > Desulfitobacteriia > Desulfitobacteriales > Syntrophobotulaceae > Gracilibacter. Next base: position 16,760 of record JAGXFZ010000129.1, read on the forward strand.
TAGAGAGGCAAATCGAATGCTCCTACCGTTCCAGGAGGTTTGGGATGCTCAAGCTTACCTACGAAGCTTATCCTATCCCCAGGTTTTATATAAAGCCAACTTTCTTCTAAAACACCCTTGCTATCAGAATATAACCTAATCGTATATTTCTTTCCTAACCTCTCGTAAATTGTGTTATCGCTTAAGGTAACCGCTCTATCTAGCTTAATTATCCCCCTTGCTATACTCTCCTCTAAAACCCAATCTGTTAGTATTCCCTCAACTTTGATATCCTCTATTATTATAGGAGAAGGAATATTCTTCTCCTCCTGAAATCCATATAAGAAGCCAACAATCAATCCACATGTCAAAAGAAGTACTTCTGGTCTTTTCAATCGTCCATAGAAATCTCTCGGTTTATATAAAAACCATATCCAAATTAGAAACATCAGAAGGAAAGCCAAAATCCATATTCTGACCTCCATATCACTCCCTATACCTAATGCCCCACCTACCAGTACTGTCGAAACCTGCCATACAAGCTTATCCGTCATTCCATCGCCATAACTCATGGGCCAACAGTTATATACGAGGACATGTTTTCATATGTCTTTGTTCCGATCCCTGATACATTCTGTATCTCTTCAGTGCTTGAAAAAAGACCATTCTGTTCTCTGAAGTTAACTATTCTTTGAGCTAAAACAGGTCCAATTCCAGGTATGTTATCTAATTCACTTACCCCTCCAGTATTGATATTAATTTTTACCGATCCTGATTGCGTAACCGGATTAGAAACAACTAATGATTCTCCTTTTTGTTGGAGTGTCTGTTCGGTTTTATAAGGAACGATTATCTTCTGCCCATCCTTCAGTCTCTGTGCGGGGTTTAAAACATCTAAATCAGCATTTTCCTTAGGCTTGCTCTCTCTTAAGGCATTATCAAGCCTAGCATCTAGCGGAAGGCTTAAGAGTCCAGGATGCTCTACTGCGCCCGTGACATAAACAACTATATCTTCGTTAGCTTCGGCTACATCCATATTAACTGGTGATTTAACAGGTATCAAGAATTTCATAAAAGCTACAAATAGTAACAATCCCAGTATTCCCCACCATATTAGTTTAAGCTTTTTATCCATACCAAGGCCTCCAAGGTAAGAATTTTTTGAGCTAAAATAATACTGTCGTTTTGTAAACATTTATTCTATATAAGATACGCTTTTCCTCTAATTAATAGGATAAAAGTAAAAATATGTATTTTATAAAATTCGGACCAATATATAATTGTCAATTGGATTAATTAAAAATACCGGAAGCCCTAAGGCTTCCGGTAAAAATCTCTAGCGAGATTAGACAAACTTAATTACTGGGTTATTCACCCGTTCCAAGTACTCTTACTATTTAGTCCAACCATCTACAGTTGATTGGTTGTCTGAAATCCACTGTTCAGCTGCTGCCGCTGGCTCCATACCATCAGCAATCATGCCAGTCAATCCACCAATTTCGGTGTCGGACATTTTGAACTTCTTAAGCATAGCAGCTACTTCAGGTTGTTCGCTACTGAAGTCTTTGTTAGCTAGAATATGAATCTCTTCAGCAGATCCAAAATCTCCATTAGGATCATCTAAATACTTGAGATCATATTTAGCAAACATCATATGTGGGCTCCAACCTGTGACAGCAACCCATTCTTCGTTACCATAGGCTTTTTCTAAAGCTGACATCATTGCAGGCTCACTGCCCTGAACAACTTCGAAACCTAAGTCATAACTCTCGTTAGCGTTTCCAGCAGCTTTCATGATACCAGCACCTGGGTCAATACCGATAATCTGGCTATCAAATTTTTCTGCTTCGTCTTTCATTTCAGCAATGGAATCGATTGTGACATATGTTGGTACAGCAAGACCAATCTTAGCATCTTCTGTATACCAAATACCATAATCCTCTAGATCATCGCCAAACTCAGTCCAGTAAGCTTCATGAGTGAACGGTAACCAAGCATCCATGAAGAAGTCGAGATCGCCAGTGCTTAGTCCTGTAAATACAGGAGCAGCATCCAGCTGAGTAAGTTCAACTTCATAACCTTGGTCTTCCAAGATCACTTTCCAAAGGTTACTTACGGCAACACACTCTGCCCAGTTAACCATACCAATGTTAACACTACCTTTTTCTTCGGCACCTGGATCAGCAGGCTCTGAGGCACATCCAACCATAACACTTAACGCAAATACTGTAATAAGCGCAAAGACTATTAGTTTCCTCCAACCTTTGTAATTTCTAGTCATTTGATTTCCTCCCTTAATATTAATTGTCTTTATCATCAGTTCTAAAAGAACGTCCGACCCCTTGAGTAAGCCTATCAAGGATGATGGCCATGATTACCACGGCCACTCCGTTTTCAAAGCCCATACCTATTTTCATCTGACCGATGGCGTACAATACACCAGCTCCGAAACCTCCAGCTCCAATCATGGCTGCGATTACAACCATTGATAAAGAGAGCATCATTGTCTGGTTAATTCCTGCCATAATGGTAGGCAACGCTACGGGGAGCTGAATTTTCCAGAGAAGTTGCCAAGGAGTTGAGCCAAATGCTTCGCCCACTTCAACTAAATCTTCCGGTACTTGACGAATTCCTAAAGAAGTAAGCCTTATAGCCGGAGGCATAGCGAATATTACTGTAGCAAACACTGCCGGTACTTTCCCTAATCCGAAGAACATCAAAGCTGGTATAAGATAGACGAAAGACGGCATAGTCTGCATAAAATCAAGAATTGGTGTAATTAGTCTATTTACTTTATGATTCCTGCCAGCCATGATTCCTATAGGAATACCTATAATAATACAGACAAGAGCTGAAATTATTACTAAGACAAGTGTATCCAAAAAAGCTGGCCAGAGTTTGAGATTATATATGAAAAGCAAGCCTAGTGTTGATCCCACAGCGAGCTTCCAACCACTTGCCTTCCAGGCTAAGAGAGCAAATATAATTATGATTACCCACCACGGGAGAAAAGCAAGAAGATTTTGGAGACCCTTGATTATATCTCCAAAGGTATCCGAGAAAGCATCCAAACTATTTCCAAAAGTATCTGTAAACCAATCAACTATCCGATCAACTACCTCAGCCAAAGGAATCTTAGGCATCTCCGTCACCACCTTTATCTGATGAGAGCGCAGCCAAGATAGATCCTCTGACTATGATCCCAATCAATTTATGATTATCATCAACTACCCCCATTGGTAGTTTACTTTCAGCTATTATTCCAAGAGTCTCTTGAATAGGTACATCCTCTCTTACCACAGGTCCTTGAGGTAATTCAACATCCTGCAGACTCTGTATCCCCGCATTCCTGGACTCCACAGCCAAGTCAACAGTTATAACTCCTTTGAGGTGTTTTTCCCTGTCGACAACAAACACGCTGGAAATACCATGCTCCTTCATAATTCTTAGAGCTACACCGGGGCCATCACGGGTGGTAATAAAGGGCTGAGGCTTTTTCATTACGTCTCCAGTAGTTAGAATCTTACTTCTATCTACCCCTCTAACAAATTTGACTATATAATCATTCGCAGGATTATTTGTTATATCTTCCGGTGTTCCAACCTGAACCAAAGCACCATCCCTTAAAAAAGCTATCCTGTCGCCGAGTTTGAGTGCTTCGTTAAGATCATGCGTAATAAATACAATTGTCTTATTCATTTTTTGTTGAAGGCTAAGTAATTCGTCCTGCATCTCTTCTCTAATAAGTGGGTCGAGAGCACTAAATGCCTCATCCATTAGAAGAATATCAGAGTCATTGCTTAACGCCCGGGCTAAACCTACACGTTGCTTCATTCCTCCACTAAGCTGATCAGGATACTTATCTTCATAACCCTTAAGTCCAACCATTTCTAAGACTGCAACTGCTTTGTCTTCCCTTTGTTTCTTCTCAACACCTTTAACCTCTAGACCATATGCGGTATTCTGTAGAACTGTCCTATGAGGTAATAAGGCAAATTGTTGAAATACCATCGCTGTTCTCTCTTGGCGGAATACCCTCAAATCCTTATCTTTAAGTTTTGTTATATCAGTTCCGTTAATTGTTATCGATCCAGAGCTTGGTTCTATCAACCTGTTTAGACAACGCAGAATAGTAGACTTACCACTTCCCGATAATCCCATAACCACAAAGATTTCTCCTTGGTTAATGGTAAAGCTGACATCATTGATGCCAACAGTAAGTCCGGTTTCTTTAAGTATCTCATCCTTTGGTTCCCCTGCCTTAAGCATGCTCAAGGCCTTTTGAGGATGTCCCCCAAATACTTTAACAAGGTTTTTGACCACTATCTTTTCAGACATATCTTCCTCCTATCGTCCAAGGTTGGACAAATGCTTTGGTCAAGCCAATAATAAAACCCTATGGAAATTGTCCAGAGGATTCCTTCACCCTAGTTCTTCAAATAGGGTAGCAGTATATTAATAATGCAATCAATGGAACTCCCAGACCAATGCTTACGGAGTTAGCTGACGGACTCGGGTAGTCTGTAACCCTACACTCTTTAATAGAGTGATTCGCCCCAATTAAATGGTTCCCCCGTTTTTTCCTTAGGAAAAACTAAGCGATCAGATTATCTAAGGTATTTTATTGTTTCCATTGAAAATTATACCACTTCCGAGACTTCCTAACAACCCCAAATATAATATTAAGTTGTATGCATTCGCTTGTATCTTTATATATTATTGTTATTTTTACATATTAATCTTTTATTATTCTCATATGTTTACGGTTAGCGATTATGTTTTTCATCAACTTGAAGAAAACACCCACTTAGTTAAGTAGGTGTTCCTTATTTTTGCTTCCGGTGCGTGCAGATTCACCCCGAAATCTCAATGTTTAACTTTAGTTTAATTAATTCACTTAACTACAATGTTTGCTAGCTTTCCTGGTATAATTATTAACTTTATTACCGTTTTTCCTTCGAGGTATTGCTTAACTTTTTCTGATGAGAGAATGTTTTGCTCCAATTCTTCTTGAGAAATCTGGACTGGAACCTGAATCTTATCCCTAACTTTACCATTCACCTGGAGTACTATTGTGACTTCTTCTTCGGTGAGAGCGCTTTCATCAAGTTTTGGCCAAGATTGCTTATGAATACTATCCTTATAGCCTATCCCATTCCATAATTCCTCTGTTAGATGCGGAGCAAATGGCGCCAATAATAGAAGTACCGCTTCTATACCTTCTCGAGCAACAGCCAGATTGACTTTAGGTTGTTCTTTATAAAGGTAAAGCGCATTGACTAATTCCATGATAGAACTGATTCCAGTATTAAAATTAAACCTGGTACCCACATCATTTGTGACCTTCTTGATTGTCGCATGGGTCTGAAGACGCATCTTCTTGGAATAAGTATCTAGATCAGTGAAATCATCACTGACACCTTTTTTATTTGATTGACTCAGCTCATCTTCATACTGATGTACCAAGCGCCAGACACGATTAAGGAAGCGGAAACATCCTTCGACCCCTTGATCATTCCATTCCAGGTCTCGTTCAGGGGGAGCAGCGAAGAGGATAAACATTCTGGCCGTATCTGCCCCATATTTTCCGATAATTTCTTCAGGGCTAACTACATTACCTTTGGATTTGGACATCTTAGAGCCATCCATGCAAACCATTCCTTGAGTTAAAAGGTTTTGAAATGGCTCATCGACTTGGAGATAACCGAAGTCTTTTAGGGCTTTGGTTATGAAACGTGAATAGAGCAGGTGCAAAATAGCATGCTCTACCCCACCTACGTATTGGTCTACATTCATCCATTTGTTTGCATTTTTCTCTTCAAAAGCTTTATCAGTATTACGAGGGTCACAATATCTTAAATAATACCAGGA
>JAGXFZ010000012.1 GCA_024637055.1 Gracilibacter sp.
ATGATACCAATTGCACCCTTAGTCACTATTCCTAATCTTTCATGTATATCTCCTTGAGGGTTAGGGATAATATGTGCCATTGTAACCTGTTTACCCGGCACGTATTCTTGAATAACACGTTGTTTCTTTTCTTCCACGTTTACACCCCTTAACAATTGGCTGGTTTAGTATTAATCTCTTTTACGAGGGACAAATTGAGAAGATAGCAATTGCTATTTAACTATTTAAAGAATATATTATCATAATTATTTCTACAATCAAAGATTATTTTTACTGTTATTTAGAATATTCTAAATATTATAAATAAAGATTTAATGCAAAAGTTTTTAAAAGGCTCCTAACCATATGGTTTCTAGCCCTTTTTTCTTGATCTCCTAGAAGAATCTAAAAAAGATCGTTCAAATATTTCGTGGACATCCTCTTCAGTCGGCCTTACAGCACAATTTGCAATATTTTTAGCCCGCATTGTTATCTTACTGTATTGAGTTATTTCTTCAGGACTGACATCTTCTCTTCTTCCCAACAAAGCTCTCATCAGCTCCTGAAAGGAATCGATATCGGATAGTTCCATCGCTTTTAGGATTCTTCCAGTTAGTTCAGGCTGTGATTTTTCTACGAGTCGCAAGTATTCGCCTAGGAGGAGCCCGTTGGTTCTTCCATGGTCAATATCCTTAAAATAGGTCAAGGAATATCCCATAGAATGTACTACAGTAGTACCGGCTTGAGCAATGACCATCCCTGCCATGTAGGATGCCTCTAGTAATTGTTCCCTTTTCTTAGGATTAAAGATGCCCTCAGATCCTGACTGTAATGCTTGCAACATGTCAGGTACACAATTCATAATCATTCGGATACTTTCTGAGGCCAAAGCGTTGGAAATGGTAGATGCTCTTACTGACAACATACCTTCTACAGCATGAGATAAAGCGTCAATAGCGGTATTAATGGTCGTCTCTACTGGTAGCTTTTCAGTATATTTGGCATCTAGGAATGCAACGGTCGGAAACAATAAGTCTGAGGCTATGCTTGTTTTGGTTTGAGCTTTATCGTTGGTTAAGATGGAATACTGGGTAACTTCAGAGCCAGTCCCAGCTGTCGTTGGCACAAAAGCCATGGAAAGCACTTTTTTTTCATAATTACCGGAGAATAGGTTCTCCTCAGCGATATCCTGGGATGCTAATAAAGCAATCGCTTTGCCAGCATCCATCGGTGAACCTCCGCCGATAGCAATAATAAAATCAACGTCATTTTCCCTTGCCAATTTAGCTCCTTCATAGGCACAAGAGATGGTGGGGTTGCTCATTACCTTATCAAAAACTTGATAAGGTATGCCCACAGAATCTAAGGCAGTCTTGACATCTTTCTCTGATCCGTTTCTTTTGGCTGAGTGAGCACCGGTTACAATCAAAGCTTTCTTACCAAGTGTTCTAAAAATGTCGCTGTTCTGAGTAATACAGTCTTTCCCTATTACGATTCTGGTAGGCATATAATACTTATAAGTTACACTGTTTGTCATATTTCTCCTTTCACTTTGCCCATAAAAAGTTATTCTCCACACAGAATTTCCTGAGAAATTCTCGTTCTACACCGTTTTCAAAACGTACTGTCAGAACCTCTCCTTGTTCCAAGGTAATCACCCCTTCACCAAAGCTCTTATGAATTACAACCAGTCCAGCGCATAAATCATCGGTCTCAGTCTGCGAATCAGATGTTGATTCCTTACCGCTTAGGAACATCTGTACGGCACGAACAAATCTAGAAGGAGTAGCGTTCTGTCTAAGGTAGTAATTCGGGACACAGAGGGTAAGAACATGTTTAGCACGCGTCATACCAACATAAAACAGCCTTCGCTCTTCTTCCAGACTGGTAGAGGATTTTTTTTGAGTTTCAAGCGCTTGTCGGTCCGGGATATTGCCATCGATTAGATCTACCATATAAACATGATCCCATTCAAGTCCTTTGGCCGAATGAATAGTTGAAAGAGTTACCGCATTGGTATTTTTATTCTTATAGGAATTTCTGATGAGGTTTTCTAGATAAACTAGGCGATTAGCAAAGTCCGGCAGACTTTCTTCCCGTGCCGCTATGATTTCCAGAATACCCAGTATACTCTCTGCATATTCTCGGGCTAAGCCTAATTGTTCACAGACTTTGGCTACTACTTTATTATAATTCATTTTCGATCGGATAAACTTAATGGCTTGGAGTGGAGGTAAAGCGTTTAACTGTTGAAATTGTTCTTTTAATTTAAGATAATCCTTTCTACGTATATCCGGAATATCGGGTAGTTCTGCTAGTTGCTCCATGATAGAGCTGTCTGACCTGTCCTCTTGGAGATATTCAAGCTGAGTCTTGTTTACATATACATCCATCTTAGTCCATATTTTTTCGAATACTGCAAGGCTTTTGTCATTATAAGAGAAACGCAGATAGTTAAGTACATCATTGACGGTCCAGTGCTTAAAAAACCGTTCCTTACCATATTCACGCAAGTAAAACGGTATTCCAGCAAGATCTAATTCTTGAGCCAAGCAAATTGCCGATTGATTATTGCGGAAAAGAATGGCCATATGTGCTAAACTTCCAGCCTTTTGTAAATCTTCCCCGATCCATCTGTTCTGCTCTTCGACATTTTGGAATTGCCTGATCTGCAAAGGTGGTCCTTCTGAGTTTCGGGTAATCATTTCTTTATCAAAGCGTATTTTATTCTGCCGAATAAAACGACAGGCTGCATCAATAATCTGGGGTGTAGATCGAAAGTTTTCTTCCATCTTTAAAATCTTTGCATGCTCATAAGTAGATGAGAAATCTAATAGATACTGAGGCTCGGCTGCCCGAAACCCAAAAATGCTTTGATCGTCGTCACCCACGACAAAGATATTTCCTTTTGGTTGAGCGACTAGTTCAATGAGCTTGTGCTGTAGCAAAGAGGTATCTTGGCTTTCATCAGTAAGCACGTAATCCGTTTGTTGCCGATATTTTTTCAGCAGCTCTGGATTATTCAACAATCCGTGGTAAGCCAAGAGTAACATATCATCATAATCAATAAGTCTAGGTTGGTGCTCATTTTTAAAGACTTCATATGCTTCATATATTTCATCAAAATTGTCTGCGGAAGTGTTTTCTAACTCTTTCGGTGTGCAAAGGCGATTTTTAACATAGCAAATTGCAGTCTGCACTTCATCCAATTGATCCTCATTGGGCAGCACCCGGTTGATTCTCTCGTATAGACGACGCATTACACCGTTCTTACCCTTGGCTCCTGTTTGTTCTTCTAGTAGCTGATACGCCATACCCTGCTGGTTGAATAGTTCACGTACAACTTGATAGGCGAAACTATGGATGGTGGCAAATTGTACTTGACCTTTGATTCTGTCCCCGAAGTTCAGGTCAAAACGTTCTCGCATTTCTTTAGCGGCAGCCCGGCTAAAAGTCAGGCAGAGAATCCGTTCTGGAACGACCTCCCTGACCAGGATTAGATAAGCAATACGTACGGTAAGTACTGTTGTTTTCCCTGCTCCTGGAACGGCTAAAAGAAGAAGCGGTCCTCGGTCATGGAGAACCGCCTTTTTCTGCGTTTCGGTCAGATTTAGATTCATTTGTGATATCCAGGTAAAGAACTGATTATCCACTAAGGTCTCTCCCACTCTGCAATGCTTTATGAATTATGAATAATCTTTTAATCTTCACCGATAATAACTGTCCTAAAGTCGCAGCCGATATAGGCATTTTTACCGCTGGGCAAAGTGAAAGAATAATCCGAGGAATCATTTGACCAGTCTTCGACTACTGAACCAAGAAGATCAACAATAGTTTCTAAACCATTTTCTTCGTTAATTACATCGGCTGTTGCAAACCCATAAGCTGAAGAATTACTTCCATGAATTTCAAAAGGCACAAGTTCAGAATCCTCAGGTAATAATGATAAAACTTTAACTATATGTTTCTCCTTTAAACCGTTTTCTAAGGGAAACATCCAGGCAGCTACATCATAATCAGACAATGCAATAGCCTCCTCTCGATAGGTGATATATATAATGTACTACTAATATAGTTAGATTTCAAACCTTGGAATGTCCATCTCTTTGAGCAAAGCATCCGAAGTTCGAAAGCTTACCTTTCTGGAAAGGGAAAGCTCCCGAAGATAGGCCAGGATGTCTTCCCAGAAAATTTGAGGTTCCTTCATTTCTTTCACAGAGAAGTATACAGGTATTTCAAGGTTATCGTCTAGGGTTAACAGTGCAAGGGCCATACGGTAAGCAAAATAATAGTGTTTGGTTTTAACCATGATGTCTTCTTCATTTATCGATGGTTGTAAGGAGAAGGCGCTTATAAAAATATTTTTTGCTAGTGCTCCCAATGCTCTTCCGTATTTTGTTTGCCACTTCTGTTGGGAATCTTCCAGCAATAGCTGCGTTGCGTCCACGGCACGCTGTAGTTCTTCATAATTATTCCACTGTAGTTTTACTGAGTCTATCTTTTTCTCTAAATCCTGTATTTCCTTAACTGACTGATCGCGTCTAATGGTTTCCTCTGCATTGGACAACTGGCACTTTATTTCTGCGAATTCTTGATAGCAGGCGAGTAATTCTGTCTGCCTTTCTTCAACGGTCAGACATTCTTCGCGTTCCAAATCGGCCAAGGGTTCTAAAACCGTAACAAGATGATTCATATCCCGTCTACCGACTTGATCATGATACGTCTGCTTTAGGGAGGCTAATTCCTTCTCTGTTTCTTCTTTTGCAAGCAGTTTTGAGGCAGCCGTCATTACGCCTCTTAGGACGTCGTCGATATTCGAGGCTGATGAGTCCCAATCCTTTACCTTATCTCGTAGTTGATTAACGTATTTTAACAATTTCTCTTCGTTCAACTGTTGCTGTTCAGTTTTCTTGTTTAATTCATCATGCATTTCAGCTAGCATTTTTTTTCTTTGGTGATAATCTTTCCATCCGTCCATCCATTCCTTCAAATCTGTTGCCTGAACAATGCTAAAAGCTTTTTGCAATGCCTGGTCACGAGAATGAACAATCTTACGAAGTGTTTTCTTCCGTTCAGTTTCTTTTTGTAGACGCATCAGTTTCGTTTGTAAGCGTCCCACCACCTGTTGCTGATCTTGAAGTTTTTGCTGTAGAAGTTGAAATTCTTCGTAGTCGACTATCTGATATTTTTGAAAATATCTGGCTAGACGTGAAGTTAATTTTTCCTCAATACTTGACCATTCAAGCTGTTTTTTCAATGACCGATCAATAAAACGGCTTATTCGGGAGTTTTGCCATTTACCTAAAAGTTGCACAGTCTGAATAATTCTACGCTCATCAGATGGTGTGACTCTTCCTATAACCGCAAAATCCTGAAGTTTTGTAGTTTCTATGTTTAATATTTTTTCAGTGCTAATAATTTCATCCATTATGGGAGTTAGGTTTTTCAGTTTCGTTTGTGATTCGTCCCATTCCTTTTGTAGTTGAAGTAAACGCTGATCCTCGTTATCCGGCAATTCCTGATATCCGGACATCTGTAAAACATTTTCTATCTCAATAATTGCTTTGTTTCGCTGTTGTATATCCATTGCTAAATTATTTATTTCTTCCTGAAGAAGAGCCCATTCCAGGTACTCTTCACGTAATCCCTCAATCATATCCCAATCTACTTGTGTACTTCGAGTATAGGCAATTAATTCCGCCTTTGCCCATTGACTTCGTTCTTCCAAACGAGGTAGTTCCCCTTGAAGACGGCGCAGCTCTCTGTAATCTGGATTTCTGTGAAGTAAGGCTAGACGCTCCTGAATTTTTGTTATATCAACAATTTTCTCGTCAAGTTGATTCTTTTTTACTTGTAGCTTCTTGATTTCAATCTGGAGTAGTCGCTGTTCTTCCTGGCGACGGTTGGCTTGCTCCCAGTCACGCCTCAAGGCTTCATAATCAGACTTAAACTGCCCCATACTTTCTGCTTGCTCTTCTACTCTCTTTTTCGCTCTGATTAAGGAATGTCTTGCTTTTTCTAAAGAGACTTCCTCATCGCCAACTTCTCTTAAATTGCGGACCCGAAAATAAAAATCATCTTCTATATTGTCCGGCCAAAAGATAGCCCGTTTTTTGTCCACAACCTCTATCCCCGGCATCATTTGTCTTTCACTGTTTGTGTTTGGATATCCTTGGTTTAAGGCACTCGTTCCAATTTTTCGCACTAGCTCCCAGTGCCTTTGCCCCTTAGCACTATGAACAGTGGCTAATCTTATTTGGGTTTCATTCATAAAAACTTCTGTCATTGTAGCGAATTTATTTCCAAGATGAGAGTTAGTTTTAGTCTTAGAATAACGTAGTTGGATGTGGCAAAACTTATCCACTAAGAGTTCTCGCAGTTTTTCAGTAGTCTCTTCTGATTCCTGGAGAGCTCCTGAGATATTAAACCGAAACAAATTCTTTTGCCGTTCTTGTTCTGTGTTGTCTGCCAACATTTGGTCAACCAAGTCTTCCATTTCTGCTGGTAGTAGGTACGACTTTTCAATGTAGCTACGCTGGCTCAGTTCCAGAAATTCTATTTTAGTCGTTTTCCCATCCGTCTCTCCGAGAAGCACGCCACGAGGACCGCTTTCAGCAAAACTCCTGGGCTCAGCCCAACCACAATCTGCCCAATAAGTGTCTCCGGCTTCCTGGGTGCCGCTCCACTTTTCTTTATGACCCAAGGCCAGGTAAGTTAACCCACTTGCTTCAATCTGTTCTAATTTCAGAGGGATAAAGCCTTTGGTATTCTCGGTAGACTCTACTTCAGCATGAAGGAGCATAAATTTAATCTGACCGTCGTTGTCAGCAGTCTGAAAATCCTCAAGGAAATTGCCTTCTTGCTTATAGGTGGCCCAGCCCGATCCATAAATAGTCACTTCTTGAGAAGGTATGGTGACTTTATTTATACCGCCGGAAAATATATGCACATTATCTAGCCATTCGGTAAACCGATAGGCAGATGTAGTTAGAAGTGGATCTTTTTCTCCAGGGGTAATAAAAACTCTTGTCCCTTTCAGTCTTCCTAGGGATCTGGCTACACGCTCGACGGTTTCTTTACTTGCATACTCCTGTTCAAACAGATCTCCTGTCAAGAAGAGAAAGTCTGCCTTTTCAGTTCGGCAAAGTTTGAGAACCGCTTCAAATGTCTTCCACAAGTCCTTATTACGCATATTTATCCAAGATACCGGCCCTTCCCAAGAGCGGCTATCAAAATGGAACCCACCACAATGCACAAAACGAACAGATGGAGACATATCTTTCACCTCTATCAAAAACATCTTACTATTATTTTATAGAACAAAACTGCTTACTTTATCAACTAGATTCTATCTTCATTCTTACTACCAGTGTCCGTTCGCCCATCAGTGGTTTATCTTTAGTTACACCAACAAAATTCTTACCAAAGATGTCGTAAATATTGCCAGAAATATTTACTTCTGGAAGTCGTCCCAGTAACTGTTCACCATCGGTCAAATATGCCATCTGGACAGGAGAGGCGAAATCACCTTCGTTGGAGTAGTCCCCTCCACTGGCCATAATAACCATAATTCCGTATTCACCTTGCAAGAGTTCTTTTAATGTCTTCTCTCCCGGCGTAATGGAAAGATCTGGGTATTCAAGCGATGGAACATCATCATACCCTCCACCAGCTGAGCCTGTAGTAGGAAAAGAAAAAGTTGTTGCCTGTTTTTTGTCCGTATATGCTTGGAGTATTACTCCTCTATCAATCAGTAGTGCCCGGTCATCAGGGTTCACTACCCCTTCCATATCAAAAAAAGGTACGTGTTGCTTTTCTTCAGTGCTATCCTGAAAAACGTTGAAACCTTCATGAAACGCTTTAGTTCCCATCTTATCACAGAACAAAGATGTGCCTAGCCCAATAGTTTCCCCGTTTAAGGATTCTATTACTTTACTGAGCAATCCGCCTTGATGAATAACAACCGGCATGCTTTCCTGTTTAGGTAGAGTCGCTTCTTTCTTGAAACCTTCCAGCACTTGTCTAGCTTCTTCTAAAATCTTATCTACCTCAAAACTTCGACTTGAATAAACGATTGCCGTATCAAAGATACTGACCGAGTCAACATGTTTTACTAAGAGACCAATTTCAATACTTCGGTCATAATTAATATAATCCAGTCCCGTATCATTGCGAAGCGAAATCTCCGACTCTATCAGTTTGGTTTTGTTGCTGAAAATAAAATCTGGATATTCCTGGCGCAGTATATGTAGTAGGTCTTCTATTTCCTTAACGAAATCTGATTCACTTAAAGTTAGCGTTCTCAGATCCCTAGTTCGTTTTTTATTCTTTTCCGGTTCAAACGGATAAGATATCTCTTTACTTAAATTAGCCTCGGCCTCAGTCCACGTCGTATCTCTTGGCTCTCCTAAGGTTCCAGCTATTCCAATAAGGCCACCTTTATATATCCGGCATCCACTTTTGGTAATCTTCTTTTTCATTACGGCATCAATTCTGCTTTGGGATACATTCAATGCAGTTTCAATAATTGTCTGCTGGAATAATTCTTTAATCATAATCATTTCCTCCTTATTCTAAAGCACTTGAATGCCGTTGACGCGGATATAGGG
>JAGXFZ010000013.1 GCA_024637055.1 Gracilibacter sp.
CCGCCATTAATATATAAAGAAAGACTCTTTAGCTCGCAGCGTACATTTTCCCTGGAGAAAATATGATTGGGAAAACTCAAAATCTCTTTTAGATCTGTGGAATGGATATCTCCGTTCTTTATGAACTGTTTGATAGCTAGAATTAGGATAGCAAGTCCAGATTCTATCTCCTTGTCCTTGATAGTATTTACAAGCACGATAATTCCCTTTCTATTTTCCAGCCCTATTACATACTCGACAGGTAGAAAAGTCTTATCTGCTCTGGTCTTGTTGGCTCTTGTCTTAAGCCTATCAATATTTCCATTTGAGATATCTTCTTTAAGCTTGAGAATAAGTTTCTGATCGAAAAACTTACCTTTTCCATCTATAGGCTTAAGGTAATCATGCCTTATCCAGTTGCGGACGCTGGCTTTAGATATTCCCAGAATTTTAGCTGTATTACCCAAATCTATAGGAACAATAGGCTCCATCTCAGTCCAAACTCCTTAGTCACCTGCGGTCTCTTCACGGTACAAACCTTGGTGTTATCTTATATACTATATAATAATGCATTACATATAGCTGCTGCAACATTACTTCCGCCCTTTCTCCCTTGAGCAACAATATAAATCCTCACACTTGCCATTCTTGTATCTGTTACAATAGAAGATCCGTTTCTTACGATTAAAACAATTTTCTTAATCCGATATTAACATCATATGTTATAATTTTGGTAAATGTGGCGTGGTTTTTAACTATCTACAGAAAGAGAGAGAAAAAGATGTTGTTCTTTTTAGCTATGGTATTGAACGAGCCTCAACGCAGCAAACTGGAGGAAGTGTATCACAGACATGGCCCGAGTATGTATAGAGTAGCACTAAGAATCTTAAATGATGAGCATCTGGCACAAGATGCACTTCACGAAGCATTTATAAGAATTTCTGAGAACCTCGAAAAAATTAATGAAGTAAATTGTAATAGAACTGGGGCTTACGTCGTTATTATCATTAGAAACATCTCAATCGATATCTACCGGCGCAGGAAGAATCAATCCGGCTTACCACTAGAAGAGATAGAAAAATTCCCTGAATCAGGTCAAAGTCTGGAGGAACTCGTAATCGATAATACAATGTTCGATGCAATGGTGACCAAAATCAAGGAACTCCCCGCCCATTATGCCGATATCATTGCCCTCAAATATTTTTATCACTATGATTATGAGGAGATCGCCTTAATTCTTAAAATCTCCGTCGAGAACGCCAGAACAAGGATGTACCGTTCTAAGCAAAGCCTGATAAGACTCATATCCCAGGAACAGGAGGTGGCAAACAATGACTGAGCAAATATCGAATGAATATGAATCAACTAAAACTCAGACTAAAGAAAAAACAAAAGAAAAGATGTTTGATGCAATCTTGGAATATGCCGCCGCTTGCCATGTAGAAAACATTATCGAAGAAAATAAACTCGCTGAAGAGGATATTGAATTTAACCCGTCTCCAGAGTTTGAATACAGAATGAAGAAGCTGATTTCTGATTATGAAAGAAAAGAAAGAATCAAACATATAAAGAATAGGTCTTTTAAGTTTGTGCCCAAGATCGCTATCTTCTTCTTTGTATTAATAGGAAGTCTGACTCTCGTGATAACCAGTGTTGACGCCTTGAGGGTCAAAGCTATCAATTTGATTGTAGATATCAAGGATCAATATACCGGCTTTACATTGGAGGACATTCCAGACAAAACTGACCAGATAAGCAATCAAATACCTCCGGATTGGAATGGGTATTATCCCAACTATGTTCCGGAAGGATTTACTATCGCAGGTGCTGAAAAGCGAAACGTATTAAGCACTATATATTTTGAAGATAATCAGGGAAAAACAATACGCTTTTCTCAATATTCAAGCACTAATACCGACCTGAGAATAGACACCGAAAATGCCGATGTACAGCAAATATTAATTCACGATATCGAAGCTCTCTTGGTTGAAAAGCAAGGGCTTGTAAGTATTATCTGGGAGAATGAGTATTTATTTTATCTTACCGGTGAGGCTGATAAAAAAGAGCTAATCAAAATGGCTGAGAGCGTTGAAAAAAATATTTAAAAACAATTTCCAAATACTGTTATGTAGAGCCACTCTCCTTCGTTTATTTATATGAGAGGATAAATAAACAATGAAAGGGGGTGGCTTTACTATGAAGAAAAAAATAGCAGTGCTTTTCACAATCATACTTGTTCTTTGTATGATCCCTACTCAAATTTTTGGTGACACTGTTCAGAAAAGTGATTCCGATATTGGCTTACGCTGGACCAGCATAATTGATTATCATAATATCTTTGAGATATCCGGTAGTGGCGCAGCTACAGTCGATGTTGGTCTTTATGCCCGAAGTGACATAAACAAAGTAGTAATCGATGCAAGTATCCAGCAATATGATAATGGCAGTTGGAAGACAATCAAAAGTTGGACAAGTACTTCTTACAGCTCAAGTGGATATATAAGCAAGACATGGTATGTTAACAAAAGTTATTATTACCGTCTTGTTTCGACAGGGAAGGTTTATCAAGATGATGTGCTTGTCGAGCAAACTTCTTACACGGGGCCGAGTTATTGGTACTAACTACCGGTATCTCTCAAAAAATATAGCTAATTAAAGGAAAAAATTAAAATTTTATCCAATAAAATAATAAGGAGTGATATTTGAAAATGGTGAAGACAAAAAGTTCAAGAACGATTTTTTTCTTTTTCATATCTTTACTTATAATAAGTTTGGTATTACCTATAACTGTACTTGGGGACGATCTAAAAATTAAAGACACTGAACAATTCAAGTTATTAAAAGATGAAAAAATAGTGTTTCAAAAGGAAGAAATTACTGATGAATATGAACTAAGAGAAAGAGCTATTAAAGGGATTATTGAAAGTTCGAAAGCCCCTATAGTAAATGCAGTTCTTAAAGAAGAAGTAAGCAATTTAGAAGTAGGCAATACAAAAACATTTACTACTGTACAAAAGATTGGAACAAAAGAAAACTTAAAGACTAGAGAACTAACGGATTTGTTTAGAATAGATAGTTTCCAGCTCTATTCCTTACCAAAAAACACCTATGGAATTTGTTCTTTGGAATTACCAAGGGAAGATTGGGATGATACTTATTCAGTGGTTTCAAGGGTAACTGCGTACTATGATCAAGTAAATACTCCCGAAGGTAAAGGATATAGGATATTAAGCACATCAGGTAAGTGGACAATATACGATTATCAAGTTTCTTTAAGTAACGGATACGTAGGGTGGTATTACAATGCACCCCGCTATGACTTGAGTCTAAATAGATTAACAAAGGGCACAAACGCACATTTTGCTCTAGCAAGTTCTCATCCAACATCTGGCGTAACATATCCTGATCCTGATTATAGAAGTATGGATTATTATTGTGTTGAAGTTAATATTATTGATCGACTGGAAGCAAATTCAGAAGTTACAATTACCAGAGGTGGTGAAAGTTGGATTGGTACTGTAAGAGCAGTCTTCTTTTAATAAATAGAATACCGGAAGTATAATCTTTAAAATTATTAAAAGGGGCTAGATTCTAGTCCCTTTTAATACTATTATTTTGAAGAGAAGTTCTTTATGGATTAGGAGGGTGAGAATGAAAAGATTTGCTTATTTGTGTACTAATATTATATTCATTATTACTTGGATGGTAATGATAAACCAGCTTCTTAATTATTGGTATTCCCATTCCAATTATAATGAGTTTTCTGATCTTATAATAGAATCAATACATGCACTTTATCCAATAGTAATCGGGGTCTTATTAGCTACACCTAACTTAATAAAGACCTTAAAAAACCCTGGAAAAGTGCATTATGATTTTCCCCGAGCCCTTGTCTTTGGAATCCCAACATTAATATTAGCCTTAAGTAACCTAATTTACTTGTTATCTGCTTTTCCTTTATTCAGCTTAATTGATTCAATACTTCTTCCTTTATATAGACAAAACTATATATATTTTGAAGTAATTACGATGTCAGGTGTAATTCTTGGGTATACTTTAGTTACCTCAGTCAGAAAATCTGAAAATAAATAGTAGCTTCCTATTATCAACTAACATTTATTTTGGTGAACAATATTTCCTGAGTTATATCCTTTTATGTTAATTTTCGATGCTCTCTTGGAATATGCCGCCGCTTGATGTAGAAAACATTATCGAAGAAAATAAACTCGCTGAAGAGGATCTTGAATTTAACCCTTCTCCAGAGTTTGAATACAGAATGAAGAAGCTGATTTCTGATTATGAAAGAAAAGAAAGAATCAAAAGCGTAGAAAAAAATATTTAAAAACAATTTCCAAATACTGTTATGTACAGCCACTCTCCTTCGTTTATTTATATGAGAGGATAAATAAACAATGAAAGGGGGTGTTTTTACTATGAAGAAAAAAATGGCCGTGCTTCTCACAATCATACTTGTTCTTTGTATGATCCCTACTCAAATTTTTGGTGAATCGATTCAGAAAAGTGATTCCGACATTGGCTTACGCTGGACCAGCATAATTGATTATCATAATATCTTTGAGATATCCGGTAGCGGCGCAGCTACAGTCGATGTTGGTCTTTATGCCCGAAGTGATATAAACAAAGTAGTAATCGATGCAAGTATCCAGCAATATGTTGACGGAAACTGGCAGACAATCAAAAGTTGGACAAGTACTTCTTACAGCTCAAACGGTTATATAAGCAAGACATGGTATGTTAACAAAGGTTATTATTACCGTCTTGTTTCGACAGGAAAAGTTTATCAAGATGATGTACTTGTAGAACAGGTGTTTTATACAGGATCGAGTTATTGGTATTAAGTAATTGGTATTAAGTAATTACGCAAGGAGGAAACGAATAATGGTTAAACGTAATCTAATAACTATTTTGGTTTTAGCTTTATGTATTTCTATATCATTTTCTTTATCTAGTTTTGCAGATACTGGTATTGTTTCCGAGCCCGAGAGTTTTAGAATTACTGCAGATGATGAAGCCTTGAAAATATTGAATGAACTGGATGGAACAGACATAAGTTATGGTGAGCTAATAACAAAAGTGTATCCTGAAATAGTTAAATACATTCCAGTCGATTTATTAGAGTATATGTATAACGAAAAAGTTAAGAAAGTAAATCCTTATTCAGGTCCGTTGGCAGATAAAAGTGACAATTATATTGACCCTCTAGCGGACATCCCTGGTTTACTCGCTTTCACATCGACACTTACTGCAGGCTCAGGTAACCTTTATTATAGTTCGACTACTCAAGTTGTATTTCCTTACGTTCCATTCCCTAATCTGTTAGCTCTTAGCCAATTACGGGCAGAGGATGGTACTATTTTAGCTGAGGTAATTGAAAGCCTTGATAATACTTATGCAGTAATGGCTTCAAATTATTTCTATTCTCCAGTACAAGGAAGAAAATACTATGTGACAGGTACTCACTTCGCGAAGAGCCCACCTAATGTCACCCCGCCATATATTTCGGGTTATTCTTCTACCCCTTTACTAACTTACTAAAGCTACAAAAAAAAGCTTTTTAAATTTGATTTGTCTCTCCCCTATATGGTGCTTCCTATCACCAAGACATGTTTTTAGACTAATTTAATATATGATATTCAGCTATTTTTCTGGAGTCCATAAATGGCTTAATCATAACTCTCTTGCTCATCAATGCTTCTCAATGTTAAATACTGGTACTCGTCTCAGAAGATGATGAAAAGAATATTACACAAAAAAATATCGGTTATCACAGCATTACTATATAGGGGGTAAAGCAAATAGTTGAGTATTTAACCCTCCTTTAACAACGTCAGCTGCTTACATTTATGAGCTTCCTACTCTCTATTTTAAATCAAAAAGCAATATGTACAAACAAGAAAAACGAAAAGTATTGTATAATAATATTTATAAGGAGGGGGAAAATTTTGGTAAACTCGACTACTGTTTCAGGTACTATTCTTAGTTCTTTTGATTGGTTATCGTCTGGTATCTTTATTTTTCTTGTGATGTTTCTTGTATTAACGGTCATATCTTTAATAGTCCTCAGGCGCTATGCACGCTTGAATCAATCCAGTTCTATGTTGTTTTGGATAGTTGGAGTTGTAATTTGCGTAATAGTTTCTCTTAGTGTTTCATTTAGCGCTTCTTATTTAGTCTTTATTCTCAAGTTTTTATCTGACTTATGATAATATCCTTTGATAAATAATTACAAAGTCTTAGCAGCAAGGTCACAACTGGAGAGCAAATACTCAACCTCTTAGCTTCCAAATATAGCCGTGATAATGATCTCCAACTTTACTTTACAGACACCTACAGAATTGTTTTTGACAGAACGTTCACATCGGATTATTATACGATAAAGATCAAGATCAACTCTGTCAGAAAAAATAGACAAAATCAAGTTAAAGAACAGTCCTAGCAGATGAGAAAACTGCCTGAAAGCAAATACTCAGGCAGTTTTCTTAGATTCTTTCCAGACGATAAATCTGATTCAATAAAAAGAGATTATAGATACTTATGTTACTGTCTATAATGTTGTCCACAAATGCAGAAGGAGAAGAGTGGGCTGTTGTTGAGTATATAGTTGAAGTCAATCAGAAACATCATGGTTACGTTATATATAGAACGATTGAGTAATAGACAGGAAACTCCGCAATATGTTTGCAATATTTCAGAAGGAGCAATCGAAGATGGATTGGAAAGAGCTATAATTCAATTTGGGGATAATTATGAAGTTTATAAGTCTGAATTCGGTATCAATTATGCTTTCAATAAAGAGAATAGAGATATCATCGCTCAAATTGACCCACCGAGCTTTACAGTTAAAGCAATAATGTTCAAGTCGGGTCAGGAACTATAGATGATAAGGATTTGGTGAAGCCATAAACTATAGTCTATTCTTACATACTATATAATAATGCATTACATATAGCTGCTGCAACATTACTTCCGCCCTTTCTCCCTTGAGCAACAATATAAGGAACTCCTGCTTCCATAATTATTTCTTTAGATTCAACAACATTTACGAAGCCCACGGGAACACCGATAACAAGTTCTGGAGTAATCTTGTTTTCCTTAATTAGTTCAGTCAGTTTGATTAAAGCAGTAGGTGCATTGCCTATAGCAAAAATCAATGGCCCATCTATGGTTAAAGCTTTTTCCATACAAGCAGATGCTCTGGTAGTGCCCTCTTGCTTTGCTTTCCTAGCGACATCTTCATCGGCCATAAAACAATACACCTTGCCGCCATAAGATTCTAACATTTTGGCGTTGATCCCCACACTTGCCATCCTTGTATCTGTCACAATAGAAGCCCCATTCTTAATTGCTTTCCTAGCTTTAGATACAACTTCATCAGAAAAACAAAGACTCTGTACATAGTCGAAATCAGCGGTGGTATGAATCACCCGTTTAATAATGCTTGCCTTATCTTCGTCCAATCGGATATCTCCAAGTTCCTTGGTTATGATTTCAAAACTGCGTTTTTCTATTTCCTCCGGTAAGACATGTTCAATCTTTATAGTCATTTTTTTACCTCTCTATTCCAATCCTTGCTTTTATTCCTTTGTCATATGGGTGTTTTACCTTTTTAATCTGCGAAACATAATCAGCAAGTTCCATAAGTTCTTCAGACGGTTCTCTGCCTGTTAAAACCACCTCTAATGATTCTGGCTTACTCTTTAAGAAATTTAGTAATTCTTTACAATCTACTAGATTGTAATTATAAGCAGAAATTATCTCATCCAGAATAAGCAGGTCTACCTGCCCTGAGTTGGCCATAGTTATCCCTTCTCTTAAAATCTCATCATGAAGAATCCTGCATTCCTCTTTCTCTTGGTCCGTCATTTGAAAGTAAAACCCAAACCCTTTTCTGGTTCTCAGCAGGTTAATTCCCGGTATTTTCTCTAAGGTTAAGATCTCTCCGGTATCCTGGCTTTTTAGGAATTGGATAATCAGCACTTTAAAGCCCCTGCCTACGCTGCGAATAGCTAGGCCCAGAGATGCAGTTGTTTTACCTTTGCCATCACCACAATAGATATGAATTAATCCCGTTTCCACCAGTTACACACCTTCTTCCAATATTCTATAGACTGCAGTCATGTCTACAGATTTTCTTATCTCTTCAGCCAAGATGTTATATTGTCCTTCCTTATACTCTTTAAAACTTATCTGATCAACCGTTTTGTCTATCCCCTTATTGTTTAGAAGACACTCCACAATGGTTGAAGCTACATTTCCCTCATCAAAAATACCATGAATATAGCTCCCTATTACATTACTATTTTGGCTTCCATCCACCTGATCAGCTGTTTCCTCATTGCACTTATCTAGGTGAGTTAAAGGCGCTTCACCACCATCCGTTAATCCCATATGGATTTCATAGCCGCTGAAAGGAAGATTAGATAACTTTGACAATAAGCCGTCGATTTGTTGGAATCTGCCGTTTACGCGAGTTCGTGTTTTATTTGATGCAAAAGTAGTTATGGTATCCAGTAGTTCCATCCCGACCAAACTACCGCCATGTTCTACACCAAGAGGATCTGACAGGATTTTACCGAGCATCTGGTACCCTCCGCATACTCCAAATACAACAATCCCCTGAGAGGCATGTTTTTTGATTAGCCCCTCAAGTCCTATCTGACGTAGCCAAAGAAGATCACCCATAGTATTTTTTGTTCCTGGGAGAATAATCATGTCCGGATTCCCAAGTTCTGATGGTGACTTAATATATCGGAGCGATACACCCGGAATCAGCTCAAAAACATTAAAGTCTGTGAAATTAGACATTCTTGGTAATTGTATGACAGCGATATCTACGACTTCAACAGTATTATTCTTACCCTTGCTAAGTCTTTCCGATAAGCTGTCTTCATCTTCGATATCTATCTTCAAGTAAGGCACAACACCAACAATCGGGATATTGACCTTTTCTTCAATCATTGACAGCCCAGGCTTTAGAATTTCCACATCTCCGCGAAACTTATTAATCACAATTCCTTTAATAAGTTCCCTCTCGTCTTCATCAAGCAGCATGATTGTCCCGTAAATGGAGGCAAAAACTCCGCCTCGGTCAATATCGGCAACTAGCAACACAGGGGCCCTAGCCATTTTCGCCATACCCATATTAACTATATCTTCGCTCTTCAGGTTGATCTCAGCCGGACTCCCTGCACCTTCGATGACGATGACAGCATGATTTGCAGAAAGCGTTTCATAAGCTTTTATGATATCCGGAATCAACTTATTTTTATAACTAAAGTATTCCTCAGCATTCATATTGCCAAGCACTTCACCATTCACAATAACCTGAGAGCCTTTATCAGAAGTGGGTTTTAGAAGTATAGGATTCATAAGGACACTTGGTTCAAGACCGGCAGCTTCTGCTTGGACAACCTGGGCCCTTCCCATTTCATAGCCCTCTTCGGTAATATAAGAGTTTAACGCCATATTCTGCGATTTAAAAGGTGCAACGCTATACCCGTCCTGTTTAAGAATCCTGCACAACCCTGCAGTAAAAAGACTTTTTCCCGCATTAGACATCGTACCTTGAACCATGATTGCTTTAGCCATAGTCACACCCACTTCACTACAATTTGCATTACCTTACCACTTACTAAATAGATAGCAGATATTTAAGGATTTCTCCTGTAGAAATAGATTCTATTCCAGTTCTATTCTGGAGATATTGACTTCTTATGATATAGGGAACATCCAGTACAGAATGTTTACCCGTTAAGGGGCTTGTAGCATGATCTGCGCAGATAAAAATATTTGTCTCGCTATCCAAGTTATTTACCACATAAGCAACAAACTCTTTGTCTACCTTCTCTATAAACCTGATCTTTTCGTTTACATCATAACGGTGAGAGGCTTCATCTAGCCCGTTTATGTGAACGAATACGAAATCGTATTCTTCCAGTAAGGAACAGGCGCTTTCTGCCTTTAATACCAGGTTGGTATCAATATCCGCAGTCAATCCTTCCATCTCAGGGACATATAATCCTAAGGCTAGCGCTATCCCCTTGGCTATCTCTGCGCCACACACAGCTGCACCAGATATCCCATGCAGTTCTTGGAATGTAGGCAGTTTACTCTTTTCAGCTATTCCCCATGGATAAAAAACGTATTGATATTGTTTACCCTCTTCTCCATGAGATCTAACTTCATTATTTGGTAAAAAATTCCGTAATACTTCTGATGATCTGCATAGTTCCCCTAATAAACTTTCAATATCCTCTCCTAAGGATTCATGAGGTGGGTAAGTTAGGCAATCAAGCGAGTAAAAGTCCTTTTTATTCATGACTAATAGATTCCGATATCCAGACAGATGTATAAAGTCTATATTGCTTGTTATTCCAGCTGCCTGTTCCGAGACTGTCTTCATCTCCTGCTTGGTTAATCCTCCCCCATTAAAAGAGATTAACTTCTTATCTTCAACAGCAACAAGGTTACAGCGTAAGACCACCTCATCTTCCCCCAACACTCGACTATGTGCTAATAGTTCCAATGCTGCTCTGCTTTTCGGAAAATGTTCCTGAGAAATTCCCAATAGATTTAAGATACAATTCATACTTTCGGGTAAATGCCCTTGGGGACAGGCATTAAAATATCCTTTTATCCCTTGGGCCGCTAAACGATCAAGATTCTCATGCTTTGCATAGTCATAAGAGCTTTTATATCCTAAATCTTTGATTGGCTCATCTGCCAGCCCATCTAATATTATAATCATTGTTTTCATCATCGGTCACTTCCTTAAGGGCTTCAATAAGCTTCATATTGTCACTACGTTTTTTGACAGCCACTCTGTAAAAATTACTGTTTAAGTTAATATAGTTAGAACAGTCACGGATTAAAATCCCTTTGGATAGAAGTTTCTGTTTCAAACTCTGTACGTTATTGGAATCATGTGTTTTGAAAAATATATAATTGGCTTTAGACCCATATATCTCAAAACCAAAGTTTGTTAACTCCCCAATCAGAAAATTTCTCTCTTCGGGAATCAAACGCTTTGTCTCTTTAATATAATCAGTAAGTTTTAAAGCAGAGATTCCCGCAGCTTGGGCTAAGCTGGATACACCCCAATCTTGTCCGCAGGTTCTCATCTTTTCTATCAGGAGTTTGTTCGAAGAAATTGTATAACCCAGTCGTATTCCGGCCATGGCATAGCTTTTTGTAAATGCTTTGAGGATAACTAGATTGCTATAAGATTCCACAAACGGTTGGACTGAATACTCTTCAGGTTGATCTATAAAGTCTATAAAACATTCATCAATCAGTACTACGGTTTTTGTCTCTCGGCATCGATCTAGAACACGCTGAATGAATGATTTGCTACACAGTTGACCTGTAGGATTATTGGGGTTACAGATATATACCATATCAGTTTCTATGTTTATCTTATCGATGAAGTCTATTTCGATCGAGAAATTCTCTTCAATGGATAAGTAATAATATTCTATATCACAGCCTACTGTCTTTAATGCTTTTTCATAATCGGCAAACGTGGGCGCACATAACAATGCTTTTTTGGGTTTTAAGCCCAGAGCCAATCTAAAAATAATATCTGAAGCTCCATTTCCACATAAGATATAATCCTGATTTGTCTTCTCATAATTCGCTAAAGCTGCCGTAAGTTCCCTGCAAAAAGGGTCAGGATATTTCTCACTGTCTGCTAGTGCCTCCCTGATGGCCTGCTTTACTTCTTCCGGAAGACCTAGGGGATTGGTATTTACTGAGAAGTCGAGAATTTCTTCTTTTCCTATCTGTTCTTTGGCAGAATAAATATCTCCACCATGAACATATTCATACATCTTTTTCACCTACCTTAGTGCTTACCTTATACATTTCGTGTTGAAACAGCAGTTTTTAAAAATACATTTCAAGTATTAGAAATCTAGTTGCTACCCCGAGAATAAGTCCCAATATGGATGTCACATACAGAAGGTTATTAGCTCTTCTAATATCATCTATCTCAATTTCTCTATTTTCATCTCCGATGGTCGGTTTCATAATAAGCTTACCGAAATAGTAATTTTCTCCTGCGAGTTGAATGTTTAGCGCCCCTGCACAAACAGCTTCAGTGTGGGCCGAATTCGGACTGGTGTGATTATATCGATCCCTTTTATATGTTCTTATTGCCCCTTTAACATCATATCGCAGCAACCCTGTTGAGATAATCATCAGATAGGCTGATATCCTGGCAGGGATATAATTTGCCAGGTCATCAAGTTTTGCTGCAAACCTTCCAAAGTGCAAGTATTTGTCATTCTTATAACCAATCATGGAATCAAGGGTATTGATCGCCTTGTATAAAAACCCTAAAGGTGCTCCTCCAATTAAAATGAAGATCATGGGAGCAATAATCCCATCAGATACGTTTTCTGCTACGGTTTCCACCGCTCCTTTGGTGACTTGAGCTGTATTCAGGTTCTCTGTGTCTCGGCCCACTATCCGAGAGAGTGAGGTTTTCGCTTCAGGCAGTTTTTCTTGTTCAAGGTCATAGAACACCCTCATACTTTCCTTCTTGAGGGCTTTGGTTGCTAGAATTTGATAACACATTACAGTTTCTAGGATATACCTCAAAACAGGATGAAAACTACCAGCAAAAGATAATATTAGGTAAGGTATGATAAAAGATATCGCTACGACAACAACTGTCAGAACTATCCCAGATAGGTATTTCGATCTATCCGTTTGGCAACTACTCTGGCGTAGCAGTTTTTCACCTTTGGCAATCATATTACCAATATAACGCACTGGATGGGGGATGCCCTCTGGATCTCCGAAAATTAGATCAAGGATATAACCTGTAATCAAAGCATAGATTGTGATCATAACTTTTCAACCTCGAAACCCAATCTTTTAGCGCGATATTTTTTACATTTTTCTATAAAGGAATAGGCAAAGTTTACATTCCCCCAAAGATGAATATGGGGGTAGCCTGCAAATATGTTCTCTCCAGTATGGATGCATTCCCATCCCTTCCCACTTGAAGGTTTAATGGCTTGAAATCCGCTGCCATTGGCTGTTGAATCAAAATAATGGAACTCATGGGCATTTATTATTTCACCATTAACACAAAGTAAATTATCACTCTGGGCGACCAATTTTACATACCCAAAGCGCTTCAACTTTTCTGTCATAAAGGCTTCCCCTTTTAGCGAACCTACCATCCCATATTGATTCCCTTTCGTGTCAGCAAGACTATCCTGAAGATACATAAATCCTCCACATTCGGCGATGCAAGGCAGGTCATGAGTAAGAGCATTTTTTATGCTTAGAAGCATTGCGGTATTCTCAGATAGTTCTCCAGCAAATAACTCAGGATATCCTCCTCCTAAGATAAGTCCATCACACTGAGGAAGGGCTTGATCTTTAAGTGGACTAAAAGTTGTTATTTTTGCTCCCATCTTCGCCAGTAAATCCAAACTGTCTTGATAGTAAAAACAGAAAGCTTTATCTTGGGCTACGGCAATTTCTATCTCTGTGCCTTTCTCAATCTCAAAATCTTCATAATCCAGGTCATCAGCTTTTTGGGCGATTAAAAGGAGTTTATCTATTTCGATGGAGTCGCTCGCCTGCTGAGCTAAGGTTGTGATTTTCTCTTGTAAATCCTCTACCTCGGCAGCAGTAATCAACCCAAGGTGTCTGCTACCTATTGTACTTTCCTTAATCCAAGGCATATAACCGACTACTTCTATCCCCGCTTCACTTTCAATCATCTCTTTGTATAAGGGATATAAACCTGGTGAGAGGTTATTCAGGATAACACCCTCAATCCTGCTATCTGCTCTAAAAGCTGCAAAGCCTTTGATTAAGGCAGCTAAAGATAGTGAGCTTCCTTTACAATTAACGATTAGAACTACAGGAGTATTCGTCACTGCGGCGAGATGATAAGAACTTGCAATTGTACTGTTGGCGCCCAGGCCGTCATAATAGCCCATAACCCCTTCTAGGATGGCTATTTGAGCATTTCGTACATTAGTAAAAAAAAGGTATTTTACCACATCTTCCGAAAGCATAAATAAATCCAAATTACGTGAATTGACCCCGATAATTTCGGAATGAAACATCGGATCTATGTAGTCAGGTCCGCATTTAAAAGCTGCTGGATTGATACCCTTTTCCATTAGTGCTTTCAATACTGCACATGTAATTGTGGTTTTGCCGCTTCCACTGTTAAAGGCGGCAAACATTAGTCTGGGAATTTTAGCTTTCATATGCCCTCGCCTTTCTCACCATCCAAAATTATGTTTCGTTTCCTATACTACTTAATGCTTTGTACGTTTCTCTGGGCTGTTATAATAGTCACGGGATTTTGTCCAAACATTAAGTTATTTGCACCTATTTTTTTCGCTTTAGAGACAGTGATATTAGCAATCTCTACATCAATTTCAAGTTTATGTCTGAAATAACTGACAGTATCATGGAGGGTTTCCAAAGTTATCGCATTGATTACGACCCTGACATCTGGATTTTTAGAGAATACTACATCTAAAATACTGCTGAGATTACCACCATTGCCGCCAATGAATACTTTATCAGGTTTGGGTAAGTCTTCTATACCATCTGGGGCTTTGGAGGGAATAATAATGAGATTGACTGTTCCGAACTTTTCTTTATTCTTCTTAATCAATTCTAGGGCGTCAAGTTCTTTCTCGACTGCATACACCATTCCACTGCGTGCCTGTAGGGCAATTTCTACCGCTACAGAACCTGTACCTGCACCTATGTCATAGACGATATCTGCACTATAAAGCTGTAACTTGGATAGGGATATCGCTCTAATCTCTTGTTTCGTCATCGGTACATCCCCCCGGATAAATAGATCATCCGGCAAACCATGCGTGATGACTTGCTTGCTGATTGGGTTATGGTTGATAATCAGCATCGCACTCAACGAACCGAAGGCCATTTTGGCAATATTCTCAGCTGAATCAGTTATTATCTTCTCCTCATCATAAGATAAGTTCTCACCAACACTAACTTGAATAGAATCTAGTCCATATTCGCAAAGTGTCTTGCAAATATCTGCTGGACTATTCTTACCTCCAGTAAGCACAAAAACCTTATGACTATTCATGACTTTATCTAAGATTGATGAATCTCTTCCGTGAAGACTTACGGTCATGACATCATCCCAAGAAGTTTTAAGTTTTGAGCAGAAGTATTGTAAGGAACTTATCCCACAGATGAGCTTTATCTCACCAATGGTCTCATCGTCATCCAAGTAACTCTTTGCCAGACTGTAAAATCCAACATCACCGGATACGAGTATCGATACTTCGTTTTTTTTTCCATATTCGTCGTGATTCTCACCATAGTTCTTCTCACCATAGTTCTTGATGTAGTCTTTAATATCCTTAACACTACTGGAATGTAGGATAGACTTCCCCATGTTTTCGAAAGGGGCTACCACCCTTTTATCACCAATCAGACAAGCACTTTGCTGAATGGCTTGAACTGCTTCTTTCGTCATAGAGTTTTCGTTACCTGGTCCAATCCCAACGATATTGACTTTTAGCATGGTTTCACCACCTATCGGATTAACAATATTCTTATTCAGGTGGGGGGTTACCCCATCTGAATCCTAGAAGATGTTATCCAGGAGCTAACCGCCTCTTATCTCCAACTTAAGAAGTTGGAGTCTTAGAGGCGGTTAGCTATCGGATAAGCTCTTGGATTCTGTCTGCTAATACTTCTGCAAGACGGTAATCTTCCCCAAGGGTACGGCCTAGGGTAATCTTGATATTTGGATACTCTTTATTAAATTCTTTAATCTCATTCGGAATATCCTCTTTGATATGTACCCCTTCAAAGAGGAAGTACGGAACAACTTTGATATCTGTAACTCCTTTATCAATTAGATTCAATAGTCCTCTTTCCAAATTAGTATCGGAGAACTGAAGAAAAGCTCTTTCAATCTGAGTTCCTTCAAGTCTATGGATTAGAGAGGATACAATCTTATCGAGCGTCGCCTCGGTCTCTTTTTCTCTGCTGCCATGCGCAAGCACTAATACTCCGGTCATTTTAATTCCTCTTTTCTGAAGATATTTATTTTAATAAACTATAATCTCCTATAAGCTTTTGGATAACTTGATTAAATGTATAACCTTCTTCCTCTATAGGACGACCGATTACAATTACGGTAATTTCAAGTTCAAGAGCAGCTTCAACTTTTTCACCAAAGCCGCCTGCATCTCCCGAATCTTTGGTAACCAGTATATGAGCACCTGAAGATGTTAACATCGCTATATTAAGTTCTTTGGAATAAGGCCCCTGCATCCCGATAATATGCGGACATTTAAACCCAAGGTTAAGACATTTTTGAATTATTTCCGGGATGGGTAACACTCTTAGAAAACACCTGTCTGCGTAATTTGGAATGCTAATAAAAGATTCTATTTCTTTACTCCCACACGCTAAAAAAACTTTTCCTGGCATTTCCTTCAAGACTTTTGCAGCGTGCTTGGAGTCTTCCACATAGATAAGCTCCTGTTGTTCACTAAGAGGTCTTTGCAGTCGTAAATATGATGTTTGGGTTATTCTGCAAGCTTCAGAAATATTTTTGGTCACTTCTTGGGCGTAAGGATGACTAGCATCAATAACACAATCAATGCTTTTAGTATGAATGAAAGCAATCATCTCATCTTGATCTAGACGTTCGGAGTTTATATCGATATTATCCTTTTTCTCAATAAACCACTTCCCATATTCTGTTGCTAAGGAGACATAGATGAAAGAATCAAAGCCGCTTAAGTGCTCGGTCAACTGTCTTCCTTCTGATGTCCCTGCTATAATCCAGAACACTGGTTTTTTCATAACTCCCGAAGTACTCATTTAATATCTATATCCTCTCGGTGTGACCATTTTATTATTAATGATCTTAGTCTGAGAATTCCCAATAAATACAGTCGTAAACATATCAACTTTTGTATTGCGCAGCTCTCCTAGTGTCATAAGCTGATACTCCTCACCGATTCTACCAATATTTCTAACGATCCCAGCTGGCAGCTCGGCACTCTGATAACGCAAAATAATATCACAAGCTTTTTCTAAGTAATCTTTTCTTTTTTTACTGGATGGATTATAAAGGCAAATTACAAAATCAGCTTGGGCAGTTGCAACTAGTCTGGACTCTATCTTCTCCCAAGGTGTTAATAAATCACTTAAAGAGATTACTGCAAAGTCGTGCGTAAGCGGTGCTCCAATTATGGCTCCTCCACTGCAGGCAGCAGTGATACCCGGGATAACTTCAATCTCAATTTCAGGATAATTCTGGGCAGTTTCGAACATGATTCCTGCCATCCCATATATTCCAGCATCTCCGCTAGAAACCATCGCCACTATATTGCCTTGCAAAGCTTTCTCGAACGCAATCTCACAGCGTTCAACTTCCTTTGTCATTGCCGTGGATAAAAGTGTTTTACCTGGAAACATATCCTTAATTAGATCGATATAGACGGTATATCCGGTAATAATATCGCAACTTTGAAGAACACTTAAGGCTTTTGGTGTTAGTTGATCAGCCCCTCCCGGACCTAGGCCAACTACATAAATTTTCATGTTTGAGATCTCCTCTAATTTTTAAAATAATTCTTCTACTCCTCAAAATTAACACTCCAGGATTTAAAGGCTAACGCAACAGATACTCCGTTTTTTACTGCTTTTAATGAGACTAAATTTCCGCCTTGACTAAACAACATAGCAGCTCTCTCACAAACATTATCAACTCCAGTTATCTCTGTAACAAAATCTGATGACGTAAACTCTCCTCTTAAACGGTTCAGCTCACCAGCCGAATAAAACACGCTTGGCAAACCATATTTAGATGAGAATTCCTGCAATCCTTTTTCTTCTTTTTTTAAATCAATAGATGCAACTCCGGTAAGTGCTTTAATAGAGATGTTTTTCTTCTCTAATATTTCCAAAACCAGTTCTTCAATCGCCTCTGGGCTAGTCCCTTTTCTACAGCCAATTCCTAAAAAGGCTATTCTGGGGATGAGATTCAGGGTGGTCTTAAATGGCTTTTTGGATTCATCTAGGGAAATATTGATACCCACATCGCAATCCCAATTTGAATTGACTACGAATTGTTCTGGTATCTGACCACTGATTTCAAAATCAGAAGCGAACCCTACATTTTGGCCGTCCACTAAATATGCCGAAACCTTCTTAGCAATGCTCATATCACTAATCACAACATTATTTCTATTCGCCCATTCATCAATCGCAATCAGACCATTAATATCTGTAGCCGTGGTGATAACCCGCTTGGCATTTACTTTTAGGGCAATATTTTTGGTGATACGATTGGCACCACCGATATGACCTGAAAGTAAGGGGATGATATACGTGCCTTGTTCGTCGATACAAATCACAGCAGGATCGTTCTGCTTATCTCGAATATAAGGAGCTATCGACCTTACCGCAATGCCGCTGGCCCCAATAAAGACCAGGAGACTAGAATCCAAAAATGCTTTACCAACAATAGTACTCAAATTAGGTTCAATGCTTTTTAGCAAAGTACTCTCTGCTGAGAATTCCTTTAATGCATAACAATCTACGTTATATCCTTGTTGTTCAAGTACTTCCTTTATTTTTGTGCTAAGCCTAGCACCTTTTCTGGTAAAGGAAAATACGGTTGCTTTCATTCAGACCCCTCACGATATTCATGCGTAAATGCAGGATCATATAATTTAGACCGTTCATATTTGTTCCCTAAGAAATCCCCTATAAGAATAAGCGCAGTTTTTGTAAGACTATTATCATCTGCAGTTTTTTGAAGTGTATTGACAGTACAGCGAAAAACTTTCTCATCAGGCCATGAAGCTTTATATACGATTGCAGCAGGCGTATCAGCAGAATATCCTCCTTCTAACAGGCCTTCAACCAACTTATCCAAGAGTCCGGTACTTAAGAAAATTACCATGGTTGCCTGATGAGAAGCCATTAGGGCAATTTGTTCCTTGGGAGGTACCGGTGTTCTTCCTTCAACTCGGGTAATAATCACAGATTGACTCACATCCGGTAGTGTATATTCTGCTTTTAAAGCTGCTGAAGCAGCAAAGAACGAACTCACTCCAGGTACAACTTCGTATTCTAGACCATAAGTATCCAACAGGTCCATTTGTTCCCTGATAGCCCCAAAAATACTTGGATCACCTGTGTGCAGTCTTACAACGGTCTTCCCTTCTTTAGCAGGACCCACCATTAATTCTATTACTTGTTCGAGGGTTAGGGCTGCGCTATTTACACATTTACAGTCTTGCTTCGCATAACTTAATAGTTCAGGATTCACGAGTGAGCCAGCATAGACTATGATATCTGCTTTCTCCAGAAGAGTTTTACCTTTTACTGTAATCAAATCGACCGCACCTGGACCTGCGCCAATAAAGTAGATCATTGTTTCTTCTCCTTATCTTTAACAACTATGGTTGAAAAGTAGCTGGAACCTGGATTAACATCCGAAAGATTTTTATATACCTTTTCTCCATCCATCCCACAACGTTCTACCATTGAACTATTTTCAATTAAGCCTTTTGTTTGCAATGTATCGATTATTTTTTTTAACGATTTTCCCGATTTCATAAGTATTTTCGTGCCATCCCAATCGAGATAATCATCATTATGGTGGTAGGATGCTGGTATGATATGTAGAGGTTCTGCACCTTTACATAGTGACATATTCAGCTTAGCGGCAACCGCACAGAAAGAAGGTACTCCTGCTATGAGTTGGACATGAAAACCTTCTTGGAGCAACCAATTATGAATATAAATATAGGTTGAATATATGGACGGGTCACCAAGGGTTAAAAAGGCAATGTTTTTCCCTTGATCCAACAATTCAGCCAACTGTAACCCAGCTTTTTGATGACTGCTACGAAGTGTATCTTCATCTCTGGTCATCGGTAAATAAATCTCAATAATTTCTTTCTGAGAGATGTCAACCACAGCCTTGATGATCTCTAGGGCTGTGATATATTGTTCATCCGTTTTAGGTAGAGCGATAACGTCAGCTTCTTTAATAGTTCTGACTGCCTTTAAGGTCATGAGTTCCGGATCTCCCGGTCCTACTCCTACTCCGAAGAGAATTCCTTGTTTTAACATATTCTCACACACTTTCTGAAATCTGATGTAATCTGATAAGTTCGTCAGTATATTGGGTTTTGCCTAAAACTCCTACCTCATTGGAAAATAATAAGACACCTGTTTTAATCTTGGATTGAACGCGTTTCTGTACATAATAATCGATTTTATCCATAATACTTTGGAATACTTGATCTGCTATCCCCTCTTCATTTAAGAAT
The DNA here is from genome assembly GCA_024637055.1 of Gracilibacter sp. Taxonomy (GTDB): domain Bacteria; phylum Bacillota; class Desulfitobacteriia; order Desulfitobacteriales; family Syntrophobotulaceae; genus Gracilibacter. Next base: position 20,328 of record JAGXFZ010000013.1, read on the forward strand.
AAGGCAGCTTCTTCTGAAGTATTACATGCCATAAGTCTTTGGACTTTTTCTGAGGAAATACCCTGTAATGCAGCGTGTAAAGCAATTACTTCCATCCGGGCATCCGCAAACTTAGAATGGGTATTCATAATCCCTGCCCCAAGTTTTACTAGCTTTCCAGAATGTCCTATTAACAAAAGACTATCAAAGGATAAATCTACTGCATAATCTAAAACCTCTCCGATGAAATTACTACACTTCACTGCTTTTCGGATGTCTATTCCTAGAGATTGTTTCGTAAACTTCTGACCATAATTACCTGGACATATAAGCAGATTCCTATTTCCTAGGGCATATTGCTGTCTCAACTCAAGATATAACGAATCTGTCCAAGCTTTATCGCTCATAGGTTCCACTATTCCTGTAGTACCTAAAATTGAAATGCCTCCAATTATTCCAAGACGGGGATTAAAGGTTTTGCGAGCAATCTCTTCCCCTTCTGGTACTGATATTACAACGTCTAACCCTTCAGAGTAATTATGCTTAGTGCATACTGTCTGGACCTCAGCTATGATCATTTCCCTTGGAACCGGATTGATAGCAGCTTCTCCAATTTTACACGCCAGACCAGGCTTGGTTACCCTACCAACACCTGTCCCGCCACCAACGGTTATCGATTCATGTTTAGCTTTGGTAACAGTCGCATATACCAAGATACCATTGGTGATATCGGGATCGTCCCCGCTGTCTTTTTTCACAGCACAAGAAGCATAATCCACTTCTAATTGAACATCTATCAGAGGTAGATTCAGAGTCTTTCCGTTAGCTATCTTTATTGTCTCTTGGCTAATAATCTCTTTAGTAAGCAGCATACTAGCAGCAGCTTTAGCAGCTACAGCAGCACATGTGCCTGTGGTAAATCCCGATCTTAGCTTCTTTTTTATGCCCTGCTTTTCTGACATTAACTCACCCAATTCTATTCGTTCATAGAACAACCGACCATGAAGAATACATTATCTTTATTTATTAACTAATCGTAAGTTTTCTCTCCATCTTTTAATCTCTTTGCGTGCTTGGGAAATGGTTGAAGCAAAGTTACCTATCTCGAAGTCATCATTTTTTCGCAAAATTTCCATAAGATGTGCAATACGAGGTAACCTCAGATGAAGATTCCTTAACAGCTCTGCTTTGGAGAATACTTCGTTAGGACTACCCTCCATCGCTACTTTCCCTTCGTCTAGGACATATGCATAATCACAATAAAGGGGTACAATATCAACGTCATGAGTAGCAATGATTATAGAAAATCCAAGATCTTGTTGCATCTCCTTGAGAAGCCTCATGATTTCTCCGACCCCTTTGGGATCTAGTCCCGCAGTAGGCTCATCCAGCACAAGAACTTCAGGCTCCATTGCCAGAACTCCCGCTATGGCAACCCTCTTCTTCTGCCCAAAACTCAAACAGTGTGTTGGTTTATCTTTCAAATCATAAATTCCGGTTTTTATAAGACTCTCTTCTACTCTTTTTCTGACTATTTCTTCTGATAGCCTTAGATTCATCGGTCCAAAAGATACGTCTTGATATACACTAGCAGAAAATAGCTGGTGATCCGGGTCCTGAAAAACAAGCCCTACAGCTTGACGGAGTGCCGTCAAACCTTTCTTGGAATACTCAATAGATTTACCTCCATAAATTACATTCCCAGATGAAGGCTTTAATACTCCATTTAGATTAAGAAACAAAGTTGTCTTCCCTGCTCCATTACCCCCTAATATCGCTGTCGTCTGTCCTCTTTTGATGTTGACATTGATATCATCCAAGGCCGTTGTCCCATCAGGATATGAATAGCTAAGATTTTTTGTCTGCAGAATGTGCTCACTCATCGTGGCTATCTCCTTGTTTCTATGATAATAAGTCAGGTTGTTAAATAATGAAAGTCAAAATAACTAGAAAAACATTGATTCCCAATACCTTAAGATATCCTGTTGAAATATATCCTTTGGATTTTTCTAATACATTAAGTTCTCCATCGTATCCACGAGATTCCAGAGATGTGTAAATCTTATCAGCTTGCTGATAGGAACGGATAAAGATTGATGAAATCAATAAACTTAATGAACGATATCCTGACATAAACCTAGAATAACCTAATCTTGAACTCTGGGCTATTATCATTGTCTCTGCGGTGGTAATGAAAATAAAAATAAACCGATAGATAAGACTCATCATTTCAACAAGTAATTTAGGACATCTCAGTTTTCTTAACGCTGACATAACATCTATCATAGGTGTATTCAATGAAAGATAGTATAAACACGATACTGCACCTAGAGCTCGAAAGAATAACTGCGTTGCAGTAATTAGCCCCGCTTTTGAAACCCCTAGGTAGAAATTAAAAAAAGATATAGATCCCAAAAACTCATATGGTTGAGGTGTAATTTCTATGGCTACAGCAAGTACTCCAAAAATCAGAAATACCATTGGAATAAGTAATAATTTAAAATATACAGTCCTAGGTATGCCCCCACCGTATATTGTTGACCAAGTCATAATGAGTAAAACTGTAAGTGATATTATAATAGAATTAGCCCAAAGGCAGACGCTAAGTGTTACAAATGTGAACAACAATTTTTCCATAGGGTCTCGATCTTTGAGTTTTGAGTTATAAGCAAAAGTATCAATATTTATCATAATTCATTATCGTCTCTTTTAGAGCGACCTTTCATATACCCAATACAATAAAATAGAATTCCTGAACCAATAGCAGCTTGAAGTGCAAATAAAAAACTAGCAACCTCTGTACTTGGGGGCTCCCATATTAATAAAAACCAAGGTTCATAACTACTATTGATTTCAGTTATAGCCTCTTTTGCGTTATCATCAGCCCCACCAAATTCAGCATCTTTAGCAATAACCAACGGAACAATTACAAGTACAATTACCATAGTTATGAGCAGAAGATTGGTTAAAAGACCTTTTCTTTTCTTAGACCTCAGCAGTTTATCAACCATAACTATGCCCCTTCATCAATATTTTGTATAGACGGGATTACAACGTTAGCATAGGACGCAATCGATTTAATCACTAATACTGTCAGTATCCCTTCGCTAATTGAGAGCGGTATCTGAGTTAGGGCAAATATGCTCATAAATTTGGTTAGCGAAGCGATAAACCCTCCTAATTCAGCAGGAAAAGCTAACGCTAGCTGGATAGAAGTCATGGTATAAGTAGATAGATTACCAAGTGCTGCTGCTAGAAATACTCCTAACCATTGGGGACCGTCGGCTTTACGAATAATTACATAAACAGCATAGGCAACAAAAGGACCCACCACCGCCATAGAAAAGGTATTAGCACCAAGAGTAGTTAATCCGCCATGTCCTAATAGAAGAGCCTGAAAGATTAAGACAATCATTCCAAGTACGCTCATTATGGTAGGTCCGAAAAGTATAGCCCCAAGACCAGTCCCAGTAGGATGAGAACTACTTCCCGTTATTGAAGGGATTTTTAGAGCTGATAGGAGGAAGGCAAAGGCACCTGCCATAGCAATTAATAGCTTTAACTTTGGAGCTTCATCAATCGTTTTCTTAAGTGAAAAAAAACCATGGATCACAAATGGCAATGCCATAAGGCCCCAAGTAATACTCCATATCGGAGGAAGGAACCCTTCCATGATATGCATACCGTAAGCACTCTTTGGTTGTAATATTAATATCAGAGTTAAACTTAAAATAAGAAAGGCTTTATCTTGTTTCATCACATGGTCCTTTCAATTTCACTCACTAAAACTCAAACTCGCTGATCTGTTCAAGATATTTCGTATCGATTTGGGCCTCTCCAAAAGTAGCCATCTCATTTACCATAGCACAGGCAAGGTCGATTACTGTAAAGGTCAATGGACATCCGCTTCCTTCACCTAATCTCATTCCCATATTGAACATTGGTTGCATGCCAATCTCTTGCATGAGTATACTGAATCCGTGTTCTACCGAATCATGAGATTCAATGATATAATCTTTAACCTTTTCATTTAGCCTAACAGCGATTAATGCAGCTATCGAACTAATAAAGCCATCCATAATCACTGGGACCCGATAATAAGCGGCTCCAATATATACTCCTGCCAAAGCTGCTATATCGAACCCACCAAGTTTAGCCACTACATCAATAGGATCTTTCAAGTTTGGCTGATTAACTTCTATCGCTTTAGAAACAATGGCTTTTTTCAAGTTGTAAGTCTCTTCTGATGCCCCAGCACCTTTACCGACTGTCTTATCAGTAGATAATCCTGTATAGGCTGTAAGAATAGCACTACTTGTTGAAGTATTTCCTATCCCCATCTCGCCCGTACCGATTACCTGATACCCGTCATCTTTAGCCCGCTTAACCATATCGATTCCAATTAAGATAGCTTGACAGGCCTCTTCATACGTCATCGCAGGACCTTTGGATATGTTCCAAGTTGACTTACGTATTTTCTTATCAATCACTTTGGGATCATCGATATCTGCATCGACTCCCACATCCACGATTATAACGTCAGCATTAACTTGTTTGGCAAGTACAGATACTCCGGCAATCCCTTTGGCAAAGTTTAAAGTTTGCATCAATGTGACGGATTTAGGAGCACTCGCTACACCTTCGTCTACAACGCCGTTGTCCGAACACATCACAATAATACATTTCTTGGGCAGCTTATTTTTAATTTTTCCAGTTATCCCTGCAATTTTTGCCCCAACAGATTCGAGTCTACCCAAACTACCTGGGGGTTTCACCAGACCGTCAATATAGATTTGGGCTTGTTTCCTTGCTTCGAAATCTGTCGAAGCAACCTCTCTTATAAAACTTTGAACCTTTGTTATTGAACTACTCTCCATAATCATCACCTCATAAAAAAATAGATGGTACATCACCATCCACTTTGTAGAGCCAACCATGAGGGCCATGGGTCGCTCCGAAGATATTCATACTGTTTGATTTAAAAAACCCCTTCAACCAGATGGTCTGAAGAGGTTTACACAAACACAGCAAATAGTAAGACTATTATGCCTAAAATATGTAACACCTTTCATACTCCGTCTGTCTCTTATACACATCTGACGCTGCCG
>JAGXFZ010000014.1 GCA_024637055.1 Gracilibacter sp.
GACATTACCGCAAATCCCAAAGTGCTAGGAAAACCTGTCGGAGGAGACGTTCGCCAGGGAATTATCACTTTACCAATGATTTACGCCCTCCAAGATTCAAAGAATTCTGATAGGTTAAAATTACTTTTAGGAAAAAAAATAAAATCTGAGGATGAAACACAAGAAGCAGTTGAATTAATTAAAGAATCGAATGGAATTGATAAGTCTAGAGAGGTTGTTACCTTATATATAGATAAGGCAATTAAGCACCTCCACGAGCTTCCTGACATCGGATCACGCGGAGCCTTAATAGAATTGGCGGAATTCGTAGGAGAACGAGGTTACTAAATCGTACTGAAAAAAAGTATAGATTATAAAGTCGCATTGAGCGGCTTTTTTATTTGACTATCTTTTATACCAAATTTTAGCACACACAATCAATTGGAAAAAAATAGAATAATATACCATTATATTCTATAAAGGAGTTGCTTTATTTGGATGAACAGAAAAGGAAAGATTTATTAGAAAGACTTGAAAATATCAGGGGCTCTAAAGTGATCGTTTATTTTTCTTATACGCCACTTGACGATAGGATACTTGTTCCTTTGTATAAAGAATTAGCAAAAATTGGTAAGACAAAAAAAATAGACCTATTCCTTCATAGTTATGGAGGTGCAGTAGATACGCCATATAAAGTAGTGATGCTTATTCGAGAATTTTGTGAGGAGTTTTCAGTAATTGTGCCTTTCTCAGCGAAGTCAGCAGCCTCTATGATCGTCTTAGGTGCAGATGAAGTTGTGATGGGTCCTATATCAGAACTGGGACCCATAGACCCTTTAGTTAAACATCCTTCCTATAAAGATTTTTGGATTCCTGTCCAAGCTTTAAGATGTTGCTTCGAATATATAGAAGAGATGATTAATAATAGTTCTAATCCTGATGTTGCTGAAACAATTATGAGCTCGGTTCTTTCTAAATTAGATCCCTGGTTAATCGGCGATTATGAGAAAGCCCTTAAAGCCTCAAAACAATATGCCGAATCTCTATTATCTAGATATATGTTAAAAAATAATCGAGAAAAGATAGGCATTGTGACGCACGCTCTAACTAATGGATATTTCTCACATGGCTATCCGATTGGTCGTCAGGAAGCAAAAGAAATGGGTTTATGTGTTACTGAATCAGTAGGGGAACTATGGGAAGTGATTTGGGAATTATACTTGCTATACGAAACAATGTTATCAGGCGAAAGTTGTTGCAATTTTTCCCTTTCTACGTTAGGATAATTCTGAGTAAAATATTTTTTAAATAACTTGGAATACCTAATTTGGTATAGTAGCAGTAAGCATGGAGGTGACTCTGATGGAACCGATACTTGGAATGTTAACACCTACAGTAGCAGTAATTGTCCTAGTAATCGCTCTAATTATTTTTGGTCCGGGAAAGCTTCCTGAATTAGGAAAAAGTCTAGGTAGAGGAATCAAGGAATTTAAATCGGCGACAGATGATGAAGAAAAGAAAGAAATCGAAGAGCCAAAGAAAGTAATTGAAGAGCCAAAGACTGAGGAAAAACCAAAGTCTGAATAGATACCAAACAAAGGACGTTAAAACGTCCTTTGTTTAATAAATACAAGGGGGATAATTATGTTAGAAGGAAAAATCGCATTAATAACTGGAGGAGGAACAGGGATAGGTAGAGCTATTGCCTTAAGATTAGCTAAAGAAAAGGCAAACATTGCAATCAATTATTCCCGTTCTGAAAAGGACGCCCTGGAAACACAAAAAGAGGTAGAGGCTTATGGAGTTACGTGTAGGATATATAAAGCTGATGTCTCGTCTAATGAAGAGATAAAAGTTATGATAGCTCAAGTTACACAAGACTTTGGTGGTTTAGACATTTTGGTTAATAATGCAGGCATGACTCATTTCGTAAATCACGATGATTTAGAAGGTATGAAAGAAGAGTTCTGGGATGATATTTGGGCAGTTAATGTAAAAGGGCTGTTCTTTTGCTGCCGAGCTGCTGCTCCTGAGCTTAAGAAAACAAAGGGAGTAATCATTAATATTGCCTCAATTGCAGGTTTAACAGGATTAGGTAGTTCTATAGCCTATTCCGCTTCTAAAGCTGCTGCCATAAGCGTAACGAAATCTCTAGCTAGAGTACTAGCTCCAGAAGTTCGCGTAAACAGCGTCGCTCCAGGTGTTGTTCGTACCAGATGGATAGAAGGGCAGGAAGAACATATAGAGCACCTTGCTGGAAACACGCCTATGCAAAGAGTAGCTGTCCCGGAAGATGTAGCAGAACTTGTTTATGGGATGATTGCCCACGCTGGTTTTGTAACTGGTCAAACAGTAGTAGTTGACGGGGGAGCTTTTATCTAGAATTAAACAACCGGTGTTTTTCGTTTTTCGCGACCAACACCGGTTCCTTTTTTGGGCTGGATCTATTTGGCTACTGCTGCTTAATACTATCATTAAGTATTTTATAACAATATTCTATAATCTCTCTACGTCGTACAATTCCGATGAATATACCTTGATCATCAGTGACAGGCACAAAATTTTGATGAACAGCTCTTGAGATAAGGTCAGTAATCTGAGCATTTATTGTAACCGGATTATTCTGAGTTCGTTGTTCTATCTCTTCTATGCGAACATTTTCAGTATTATTAAAAGAGAGATCAGGAGTATTCTTAAGTTTCCAAAGAAGATCTCCTTCAGTTAGTGTTCCAGCGTAACAACCTTCAGAATCTATAAGAGGCACAGCAGCATAACCGTGATACTCCATACGTTCAAGAGCTTGACGCATTGTTGAATTGACCTTAAGATAAACAATATCTTTTTTTGGTATTAGAAAAAATGCAACATTCATAATTATACCTCTTGCTATCTTTATATCATCAGAATTATAAGCAACCTTACATATAAAAGTCAATATTAATAATAATTTACGACATAAAAAATATCAAGGGGCGTCTTAATTAAGATGCCCCTTGATATTTTTGGCTATTATTTCTAGAAGATAATGCCGAGAGCGATAAGGATTAGAATAGCAATTGCAATGATTGACACACCGTAATTTGGTGCTGGGGGAACGACTTGAACAGGTCTGGGGCAACAGCATCCACCGTAACCTAACATATTTATAATCACTCCTTTTTGTTAATATTTATCTCATTTATTACGAATCTCACAGCAGCTAAACTAAATCAGAAACTACCAGATACGAATTGGGATTAGAATAAGATACCCATAGCAATCAGAAGTAGAATTATTACTGTAACCACAGCAATCCCGCATAAGCTTGGAGTACCGCAGCAGCCACAACCAGCCCCACCGACACCAACTGCACCTTCATAAGCCATAGTATTGAGACACCTCCTAAGTTGGAATAATCTGGAATACAATGTAATATATGTATGAAACCAATTATATGTGTAAGTGCTAAAAAAAAAAAATAGAGAAGTCCCCGCGTCCGGGGACTTCTTTGCGCAAAGCCAAAAGATAACTGCAACCAGATTTTATAACCTAGACTTCAATTATCTAGAGACTCTTCAATAAAAAATTACCATGGAAAAGCCTTAAAGTCAACGATTATCTCCTTAAAAATCCAAGTTAAGTTTTGGGTAATACTGAAAATATGGTGAAGATTCTAGAAAAAGCGCGGAAATAGTACATTAAATAGGATAAGCCGTATTTCATAAAAAAAAGAATAATTGAATACAAAAACCTTTAGTGTCCGATAGAATAGTAGCACCCACAATATGTCTGTCTGAAAAAATTCTCTCTTCGAGCAATTTCTGATGACAATTGGTAGCCATTCTTTTTTTTAAAATCTTCTTCAAGGAAATTGATATTATATTTGGAACTTACTTCTTTGCCTATGTCAATTATCTTGGAACTAATTTTATGAGGACTAATTGTTAAAGTGGTTGTAAGATAATTATAGTCGTTGTACGAAGCGTATAAAGCTGCTTTTTCTAAGCGTAACCTAAAGCATTGATTACAGCGCTTGCCCCTTTCTGGTTCATGCTCAAGCCCCTCTATACTCTTCTCCCAATCTATATAATCATAAGGGTCTTCAATGAACGGAAGTTGCAGTTTTGCACAATAATTTACTAATTCATTACGACGACGTATATACTCTTCTTCAGGGTAAATATTAGGATTATAGTAATATATTCCTAAATCATATTCGCTCATGAGCTTCTCAATGACATAACCTGCACAAGGGGCACAGCAAGCGTGCAACAAAAGCTTCATTTTAACCATATTATTCTCCTGTAAGTATCAAAGTAATTATAGTAAAATAAGATCAATTTGCCTTAATATACTAACCAGACAATTGTTATTTAGACTTATAGTTTCCAGTTAAATTGTCTAACCTAATTATACAGCAAAGTATAAATATGGGGAGGCATGAAAATGAAACGAATTATTTTGATTATTTGTCTTAGCTTGTTAATGTTCTCAACCGCTGTTTTCGCTCAGGCAGGTACCTATACTGTCAAATCAGGAGACAGTATGTGGAAAATAGCCGTAAAGCATGAAATAGGGCTAAGTGAATTGGCTAAAGCAAATACTCAGATTAAAAATTTAGCTCTTATATATCCTGGCCAAAAAATTGCAATACCAAATATTGATAGTATTAAGGAATTAGAAACAGAAGTCATTCGACTTGTAAATATTGAAAGATCAAACAGAGGACTGCAAACATTAAAGCAGAATTGGGAATTATCTCGAATCGCCAGATATAAATCGCAAGACATGATTGATAAAGGATATTTTGCTCATACATCACCAACCTATGGCTCATTTTTTCAAATGATAGATTCTTTCGGTGTTAAAGCTTCTGGTGCCGCAGAAAATATTGCTCAAGGACAACGAACACCGCAACACGTCATGAGTAGTTGGATGAATTCACCGGGTCATAAGAATAATATTTTAAGTGAGTCATTTTCTGAGATTGGAGTCGGTGTAGCCAAAGACAGTAAAGGTAACCTTACTTGGACTCAGATGTTTATCAAACCTTTATAGAACTATTTCACTCCGATCTCTTTGGGTTACCAATATATAGCTTAGATTCTAGATTCATGGAGAAACTTAGTCGTCTCCATCCTTTACTAGTTGGAATTTTGATTTGGATCTTTTTAAATTCGCCACTCATAGCATATTCTCCTTATTAAAAAATCTCTTTAATTATATCTTGCAGGGAATTGCCAGAATCTATTAGTGCTTGCTTCTCTGTCTTACTAAGATCGACCTCTAGGACGTGTTTTACTCCATCTGAATTGACAATGGTAGGAAGAGAAAGACAGACATCGTTAAGCCCATATAGGCCTTCTACAAGGCTAGAAACAGTGAGGATAGAGTCCTCGTCTCGTAAAATAGCCTCCACGATTCTTTTGACTGTTAATCCTACTGCATAATAAGTAGCTTCTTTTCTCTCGATAATATTATATGCTGCTTTCCTGACATCTTCGAAGATAGCGTTCTTAGATTCTCCCTTACAAGTATTACACCTCTTGCAAAAAGATTCCATGCTCATTCCGGCTATACTTGTGATACTCCAAGCAGCGACCTCAGTATCCCCATGCTCTCCTAGGACGTAGGTATGTACATTTCTAGCATCAATGCCTACATGCTCTCCTAGGAGAGCTTTAAAACGGGCAGTATCCAGTACGGTACCTGAACCGATAATCTTATTTTTAGGAAAACCGGATAATTTATAAGTGACATAAGTTAGAATATCTACTGGGTTGGTTACTACGAGAAGAATTGAATCACTGCAGTATTTTTTTAGTTCAGGTATGATAGAGTGGAATACTTCGGTGTTATTTCTGACGAGATCTAATCTGGTTTCTCCAGGTTTCTGGTTTACTCCGGCGGCTATGATAACGATGTTAGAGCCTTCGCAGTCTTTGTAGTCCCCAGCTATAACTTTAACCGGTCTAATGAAAGGAACACCATGGTTCAAATCCATAGCTTCACCTTCAGCCTTACGTTTGTTTTTATCAACAAGAACTAAATCCGAAACAAGACCGCTTAGAAGAAGAGTATAAGCAGTTGTAGAACCAACGAAACCTGTTCCTATGATCGAAACCTTGGTAGGTTGAATAGTAGCCACAATGTTTCACCTTTCTTTCAAGTTTTATCAAATAGATTCTAAA
>JAGXFZ010000015.1 GCA_024637055.1 Gracilibacter sp.
CGCAAAATGGCTGAATTAGGCCCTCAAATGAAGGAGCTTCAGAAAAAGTACGGAAAGGACAAGCAAAAGCTCCAGCAGAAGACTATGGAATTGTATAGTAAAGAACAGGTAAATCCTTATTCAGGGTGTTTGCCTATTCTTTTACAATTACCTGTGTTTTTCGTGTTATATAGAACTTTAATGACTTTTCCTTTTGGTCAAGATGCAAGTGCGCATTTTTTAGGTTATAATTTGACAACTGCTTATGGCTTAGGCCTCAATTACCATCTGTTACTGCCCCTTATCGCAGGAGGATCAACTTATCTGATGACTAAGGTATCTACGGCAGCAACTCCCAAGTCTTCAGGAGCTCCGGCCGGCGCAGAACAAACTCAAAAATTTATGCTTATGTTTATGCCTATTTTCTTGGCTTATATCGTAGCTACAGTTCCCTCAGGATTAGGTCTGTATATCGTTACCATGAATTTCATGTCTATTGCACAAACACTGTATATCAATAAGAAAATTATGAGAGATAAAGAAAATCTGGAAGCAGCATAATATAGCTCGAAAAATAGGGGGGATCAACTGTGAAGGTAGTTGAAAAATCGGCTATAACTATCGAGGAAGCAATTGAAGCCTGTTTATTAGAACTTGGTATTAAGAAGGAACAGGCTCTAATAGAGATTATGGAGGAACCTGGTAAGAAGCTCTTCGGCCTATTCGGAACCCGAATGGCTAAGGTAAAAGTTTCTTATGAAGATGATCCTGGAATAATTGCTTGTGAATTTCTAGAGAGCCTTACCTCTGCTATGTCTGTTAAAGCAGATTTTGATATATCTAAGAGTGATGGGCATACCGTTGTTAATATTACAGGAACAGACTTAGGTATTCTTATTGGTAGAAGAGGGGATACTCTAGAAGCATTGCAATTTATTACTAATTTAGCAGTCGCAAAGAAACTTGCTGATAGAAGTAGAATTATTATTGATGTTGAAGGATACCGAAAAAGACGCGAAGAAACTTTAATTAGTCTGGCAAAGAGATTGGCAGACCGGGTAAAAAAGAGTGGTAATCGCGTTGTCTTAGAACCCATGAGCCCTCAAGAACGTAGAATTATCCATACAGCTTTACAGAATGAATGGAATGTATCAACCTACAGTGAAGGTGAGGAACCTAATAGGCGCGTAGTTATTTCAATTAAAAGAAGTAATAATGCATCTTAATTGACAACCTATCCTCGTTCACTTGAAACCTATCGAGAAAGTATCGATTTCGGCAGGTTATTAAAGAGCAATAAAGGCTTACGCCGGTGTAAATACTTGGTGTAAGCCCGTTTTATATTGGAGATGATGTTTTTGAATGACGCTATTGTTGCTTTAGCAACACCATTAGGTCAAGGAGCCATACATATTGTACGTCTTAGTGGAAAAGGTGCTGATAAAATTATCGATCTTTGCTTCAAGCCTAATAATCGGCAGAGGTGGATGGAAGAAAAGACTTTTACACTTCACCTCGGCTGGTTTTATACTGAAGATGATACTAAACTAGATCAGGTACTAGTAAGCAAGATGATTGCTCCTTATTCTTATACTGGGGAAGATATCTATGAAATTAATTGTCATGGTGGCCTGCTTATAGCAAGAAGAATTATTGAAACTTGTAATCAGCAAGGGGCTAGACTTGCAGAGCCTGGTGAATTTAGTAAACGCGCCTTTTTAAATGGGAAGATGGATTTAATTCAGGCAGAAGCTGTTATCGATCTTATCACTTCAAGAACTGATTTGTCTGCTGATTTAGCTCTGAAGCAGCTCGGAGGAGGATTATCTTCGAGAATTAATGAATTACGTCAGGAAATATTAGATATACTTTCTTACATAGAAGCAAAAATAGACTTTCCCGAAGATGAAATAGATGAGATTGCCTTTATTGAGCTTTCCAAAATGATATTAATAGCAAAGAAAAATGCTTTGGATATAAATAAAGGAAGTAAAAAAGGGAAGATAATTAGAGAGGGGCTTTCAACTGTTATTGCGGGTAGGCCAAATGTTGGGAAATCAAGTTTACTTAATGCTTTAGTTAAGGAAGAAAGAGCAATTGTAACTGATATACCAGGGACAACCCGCGATGAACTTCATGAGCATATTAAGATCGGTGAGATTCTTCTGCGCTTGATAGATACTGCAGGTATTAGAGAAAGTCATAATTTAGTAGAAAAGATAGGCATCGAAAGAACGTGGAAAGCCCTTAGTCAAGCGGATATAATCTTGCTTCTGATAGATGCAACGGAACTTAAAATACATAGCCTATTCGAGGAAGAATCGAGTATACTGAAAGAATACCATGAGAAGACTATTGTTCTTGTTAATAAGACGGATATTTTTTCTGACTATAGGCTAGACCAACACCTAAAGTTGAATAATGTTGTTATAATACCTTTTTCCGTAAAAGAAGGAACCGGATTTGCTGAATTGGAACAGGAGATCAAGCGGCGGGTTTTTGAAGGAGAAGCAGCTATATCAGATCAACCTTTGCTTTCTAATATCCGTCAAATACAAGCTGTAGAAAAATCAATTTACTATTTAATTAAAGCACAAGAAGGAATTCTTCATAATCTACCGTTTGATATTGTTTCTATCGATATCCGTGCTGCTTTGGAGGAGATTTCTTTTATTACCGGCCATCAAGTACAGGAAGAGTTATTAAACAATATTTTTTCTCGATTCTGTATAGGAAAGTAGGATGACATTGGAATTTTTAGCAGGCAAGTATGATGTAATAGTCGTAGGTGCAGGCCATGCTGGCTGTGAAGCCGCATTGGCTTCTGCTCGTTTAGGTTGTGATACTTTATTGGTGACAATCAATATTGATAGAGTTGCGAATATGCCCTGTAATCCATCGCTAGGAGGACCAGCTAAAGGACATCTCGTAAAAGAGATAGATGCCTTGGGAGGGCAGATGGGGATAGTCGCAGATGAAACTTCTTTACAGGCTAGGATGCTTAACACAGGTAAGGGCCCTGCAGTCCATGCTTTAAGAATTCAATCCGACAAGAAGTCCTATCACCTACGGATGTTAGATACTCTTTTTAATCAGAAGAAACTCACTATGGTACAGGCTTTAGTGGAGAGAATCGCTATAGATGATGATAAAATTTACGGAATTATCACACGAACGGGTGCTCGTTTCGAAGCTAAATGCGTAATATTAACGGGTGGAACGTATTTACGGAGCAAGATTATCATTGGTGAGGCAATTTATGAAGGCGGTCCAGGCGGGGACATTACTTCCTCTACCTTATCGAATCAGCTCAAGGAAATGGGTATTGATATCGGAAGATTTAAAACAGGGACACCTCCAAGGATACAAAAGAGTTCTGTAGATTTTTCTAAGTTTGTTGTTCAGCCGGGGGATAATATACCTAGAAAATTTTCTTTTAAGGATACAGAAAGTATTTTTTGGGGGAAAGATACTACTAAGCAGGTTCCCTGTTGGCTAGGCTATACCACTGAAGAGACCCACAGTGTCATACGAGATAATCTGCATAGGGCTCCTCTTTACACCGGTGTAGTAGAAGGGATAGGTCCTCGTTATTGTCCATCTATCGAAGATAAGATTGTTCGCTTTGCTCAAAGGGAGGCACATCAAATATTCCTCGAGCCTGAGGGCATAGATAGCGAAGAACTATATGTTGCCGGATTATCGACAAGTCTTCCTGAAGAGATACAATCTAGATTCTTCCGTAGTATCCCAGGATTAGAGAATGTTAGAATTCTTCGGCCTGGTTATGCTATAGAATATGATTATGTTAAGCCTTATCAACTAGCGTTAACACTTGAAATGCGGGCTTGGCCAGGGTTATTTACTGCTGGCCAATTGAATGGGACATCTGGCTATGAGGAAGCAGCAGGACAAGGACTTCTAGCTGGAATTAATGCAGCCCATAAAGTCCTTGCTAAGGAACCTTTTGTTATCAAACGTTCAGAAGGCTATTTAGGAGTTCTTATTGATGATCTAGTTAATAAGGAAATAAGGGAACCTTATCGTCTTCTTACTTCTAGAGCTGAATATCGCCTTATTTTAAGACAAGACAATGCAGATTTACGGCTAACACCCAAGGGTCGAGAAATTGGTTTAGTAGATGATGAGAGATGGAAGCTTTTTGAGAAGAAGCTAAAAGAACTTGAAGAGATTTCAACTTTATGGAAGTCAACTAATTTATCTCCTAATAATCTCGAGTTGCAGGAAATCCTTATTGGGAGTGGCTCTTCACCATTGAAAAGCGGGCTAAAAGCCGAAGAGTTAGTAAAAAGACCAGAAATAACACCAGAACACCTGTTCTCTTTATTCTCAGATATATCAGCATATAGTTTTGATATTGTTGAAGAAGCTACTATACAGTTAAAATATCAGGGGTATATTGAAAAACAACAGGAAGAGATAGAACGCTTTATCAAGTTAGAAGAAAAAGTACTTTCTGTTAATTTGGAATATGATAAAATTCGTGGTTTATCTAATGAAGCTAAACAAAGGCTTCGAGAAGTGAGACCAGTCAATGTCGGACAAGCTTCACGAATAAGCGGAGTAAATCCTGCAGATATATCAGTAATTCTTATATATCTTGAACAAGAGAGAAGGAGTCCAGCAGATGCATAAAACTAGGAAAGGCACGGTCTTTATAGAGTTTGAAGATATATTTAAAGAGAAGGCTAGAGAGAATTTCGGAATTGAACTTAGCGAGAGTCAGATTGAAAAGTTTTTTAACTATGGAGAATTATTGTTAGATTGGAATAGCAAAATTAACTTAACCACGATCACAGATCCAAGAGAAATAATAACAAAACATTTTTTAGACTCATTAGTTTTTGTAAAGTGGTTAAGAAATTTAAAAAGTACAGTTAGATTTTCTCTAGCAGATTTAGGAAGCGGGGCAGGCTTTCCAGGGATACCAATTAAAATCATTGAGCCTGGGCTTAGGGTTGTTCTGATAGATTCTTTAGCTAAAAGACTTAATTTTCTTCAAGAGGTAATTGATAGTTTGGAGCTAGATGATATAGAGACATATCACGCTAGAGCTGAAGATATTGGAAGAGATATTAAATTCAGGGAAAGATTCGATATTACTACCGCCCGTGCAGTCGCGGAGTTACCGGTATTGCTTGAATATACATCTCCTTTACTCAAAGTAGGGGGGCGACTTCTTGCAGCTAAAGGATTTGAACCAGAAAAAGAAATAAAATCTGCTGAGAAAGCATTTCAAGTTCTCAACTGTGTGCATGAACACCTAGATAAATATAGCCTTGGAGACGGTGCCAATCATAGATCTTTAATTATTATTAAGAAGATAAACAAAACTCCTTCAGGCTATCCTCGCCAACCTGGCAAACCAAAAAAGAGCCCACTTTAAGAAATAACAAGATTTTAAGCAACTTTTCTATTGAAGGTTGTTTTTATTTTTTTAATTTCATTTTTGTTGGCTTTTTTTTTTAGTTTGATAGTATAATGAAGTATGTATAAATATAGTGAGTAGGAGTCTGAGGGCTTTATAGGGAGGAGATTATTTTTGGCCAGAATTATAGCCATTGCAAATCAAAAAGGAGGAGTAGCTAAGACTACAACAGCAGTAAACCTTGCTGCTTGTCTTGAAGAGAAAGGCAAGAGAGTATTGTTGGTAGATCTTGATCCTCAGGGAAATGCCACAAGTGGCAGCGGAATTCTTAAACATCGTCTAACTAGATGCATCTATGATGTGATTATTGATGATGAAGATATTAAGACTATTATAGTAGATACAGATTTGGCTAATCTAAAGGTCGCACCAGCAAGAATCGAATTAGCCGGGGCTGAGATAGAGCTTGTGTCTATGATGTACAGAGAAGGGAAATTGGCTACAGCCCTTGGAAGTGTTAAGGATGATTATGATTTTATCATTATTGACTGCCCACCTTCACTGGGTTTACTTACACTTAATGCCTTATGCGCTGCAACTGATGTCTTGATTCCTATCCAATGTGAGTACTACGCATTAGAAGGCCTAAGTTTATTAGTTAACACTTTGGATAAAGTAACGCGCTCAATCAATAAAGACTTAAAAATTATCGGAGTACTACTTACCATGTTTGATGCGAGAACAAATCTTTCTATTCAAGTAGTCGACGAGGTTAAAAACTATTTTAGAGAGAAAGTTTTTCGGACCATAGTTCCTAGAAATGTTAGACTTAGTGAAGCTCCAAGTCATGGACAGCCAATTAGCCTCTATGACAACAAGTCGCGCGGAGCTGAAGTATACAGAGATTTAGCGGAGGAGGTCTTAGAACGTGTCTAAAAAAAGTTTGGGACGCGGGCTTGGTGCCTTAATAACAGAGAGAGAAACTGAAAGCAGCCAAATCCGTGAGATAATGCTAACCGATATTTTCCCTAATCCGGATCAACCCAGAACAGTCTTCGATGACAATAAATTGTTAGAACTAGCTGACTCTATTAAAGAACATGGTTTATTACAACCTATCTTAGTTAAGCCTGAAGGAAATAGGTATTATATTATTGCTGGAGAAAGAAGATTCAGAGCAACTAAGATAGCTGGTTTGGAGAGGATAAGCTGTATTGTTCGAGACTGCACAGAGCAGGAGATGACAGAAAGGGCTCTGATTGAAAATATCCAACGCGCAGACTTATCTCCTGTGGAGGAAGGTCTAGCGTATAGCCGTTTAATTGAGGAGTATGGACTTACCCAGGATCAAGTGGCAAAGAGGGTAGGAAAGGGAAGGCCTACCATAGCCAATCTTTTAAGAATTATCCAGCTTCCCGCGGAGATATTAGACCTATTGCACAATGAACAGATTTCCTTAGGACATGCTAAGGTTCTTTTAGGGATAGATGATACGGAAAAGCAGATTTCATTAGCTAAACATATTTTAACGAACAACACATCTGTAAGAGAAACAGAGAATCTACTTCATATTCAAGCTGAGGAGTCCGCGACGGCTACGATCCGACCTACTAAAGCGAAGAAAGAGACTCCAGAGTATAGCCTCGTAAAGGATATAGAAGAAAAATTGAGAATATCCTTTCAAACAAAGGTTCAGATCAAAGGTAACGAGGAAAAAGGAAAAATCGAAATAGACTATTTCTCCAAAGAAGAATTAAATCGTCTTCTAGAAGACTGGAAAATAGATATCTAATAATTGTTCCACGTGGAACGCGGTAAATTTTGTTATACATTGGATCAGATTATTTATCATTTTTGTTCCACGTGGAACAAAAATGATAAGGAAGGGAGAACCGCGTGTTAGGAACCACAGTTAATTTCATAGCAATTATTATAGGAGGATTGGCCGGAGTTTTTTTTGGCAAGTATTTTTCTGACAAGCTTAAGGAGACTGTTATACAAGGAATTGCTTTAACTGTACTTGTGATTGGTCTTCAGATGGCACTTAAAACAAATAACGTTCTTATTGTAATATTAAGCCTAGTCATTGGTGGCGTTATTGGAGAGACCATAGATATCCAAGCCCGGCTGAATGATCTGGGGCAATCTCTTGAGAAGAGGTTTTCTTCTCAGGGGAATGGACAATTCACGAAGGCTTTCGTAACTACTAGCCTAATATATTGTGTTGGGGCCATGGCTATAGTTGGCGCGTTAGAAGATGGACTTAACGCTAATCATAGTATTCTATTCGCAAAATCAGCACTTGATGGGATAACAGCAATAATCTTTGCTTCTTCCATGGGGATGGGGGTAATATTCTCGGCTGTGCCTGTGTTCTTATACCAAGGAAGTATCTCGCTGTTTGCAGGTAGCGTACAAGGTTTACTTTCAGAAGCTGTAGTTATTGAAATGAGCGCTGTGGGGGGGATACTGATTTTCGGCATAGGTATCACTATGTTAGGTATTAAAGAAATTAAAGTTGGGAATTTACTTCCTGGAATATTTTTAACTGTACCATTGGTACAGTTATTCGACTTCTTTAATTTTTAAATATAATAAGACAATCAATAAATGGTGAGGGGGAATCTGCTTGTTTTCTTTTATTGATGCAGATGCACAAGTTCTGATGGCAATCGCATTAGCAGTTTCTATTATTGCTATACTGGCGATAATAATGACAATGGTTTTGTATTTTCGGATGAAAAGGTTTGAAAAGGCATATAGTAGCTTGCAGGCTTTTATGTCAGGCATAAGGATGGAAGATTTGCTCAAGGCAAATCTAAAAGAGGTTAGGGAACTGAGTCATCAGGTTTCTAGCCAAGGAGCGAGGCTTGAAAAAATAGAAGAAAAACTCCGCCGAGATATAGACCGGGCGGAACTTGTCAGGTTTAATTCTTTTAAAAACATGGGGGGAGAATTGAGTTTTGCCTTAGCGTTGCTTAATCAGGAAGGTACAGGGGTGGTTCTTACCGGAATTCATACTATTGAAGAATCTAGGATATATTGCAAGGCCATAGATAAAGGCCAAGCAACTGTCAAACTTAATAAGGAAGAAAAAGAAGCTATAGAAAAAGCGTGTAAGTCAACAAAAGTATGATACTATCTAACTTTATTTAGATAAATGCGGCAAAACAAGTTACAGAGGGTATCAGCCATCTGCCAGACCGTATTAAGCCTAGTGTTTTGTAGCACCATATACTGCATGAAACCATTTATGTTTACTATGCCGGTTAGATGGATATCTCCAACTTCCGGCAAATCTTTTTTAACAGCAGTCCCTGGTTTAAGGGGACCTTCTGCAAGTGTAATATGGCCTACAGAATCCAAGCGTCCCAGACAAGCGTCGAGGGCAATTATAAACGGATTATGATAAGTAGTCATAATTTCTTGCATTGCGGATGTAAGATTTTCCGCATGTATTGGTTTTTCTAAAGTTCCTAGGATAACTAATCCGGGGAGACACTTTTGACCAAGGATTGTTCCTGTAAGTGGACCTAGCGAATCTCCAGTTGAGCGGTCAGTACCAACACAAAGAAGAATAACTTTTCGGCCTCCGGCAGTTAGCAAATATTGATTGAGCCGATCTTGGAGGCGAGAAATTGCATGTGTATCTGTATAATGGGCACGCATATGCCGATTTTCACTAAATAAGGAAAGAGGGTTCAAGTTGTTACCTCCAAAATAATACTTACATATAATATATTTCCATATTTAGTCATATTTATGCGTATAATATAAATATAATAACAAATAAATTCCAAAAAATAGATACGATTAATAGATTAAGGTGTGAATTAAATGGATAATAGATTTCTTTTAATCGGAACTGCGGGGCATGTAGATCATGGAAAAACTCAGCTTATACAATCTTTGACCGGAATAAGCACCGATCGCCTTAAAGAGGAAAAAGAGAGAGGGATTTCTATTGAGCTTGGATATGCATATCTGACTCTTCCTGATGGAAGAAAGGCAGGTATAGTGGATGTGCCAGGACATGAGAAGTTCGTCCGACAAATGCTCGCTGGAGCTAGCGGAATGGATGTAGTATTGATAGTTATAGCTGCGGACGAAGGAATCATGCCCCAAACCAAAGAACATCTTGATATCCTTACTTTGCTTAAGATAAATAAAGGAATTATTGTTTTAACTAAAATAGATTTGGTGGATCAAGAATGGTTGGATATGATCGAGCAAGACATTAGAGAAAAGCTTAAAGGTACTATTTTTGCTCAAGCGCCTATATGCAATGTCTCGGCAGTAACTGGAGAAGGAATACAGGGTCTATTAGACACACTTAATGAAATATTGGAACAAGCCGAAAGCAGGAAGATTGATAGACCAGCCAGAATGCCGATCGATAGAGTGTTCACGATCCAAGGATTCGGTACTGTGGTTACAGGTTCATTGAGCACTGGTATCTTTAAAAAAGGACAGGAAGTGTATTTAGAGCCCGGTGGGCAAAAGGTTAAAATTAGAAATATTCAAATTCATGGAGAGCAGCTTGATCAAGCCTTGGCAGGGCAAAGGACTGCCATTAACTTAAGTGGAGTAGCAACCCGTGATATTCCTCGTGGAGTTAATTTAGTTCAGGCCGGAGGCTATAAATGCGGACAAATAATAGATGTTGAACTTATAAATTTGCCGGAAGTAAAAAAAGTAATCAATCAAAGACAAAGGGTCCGTTTTCACATTGGAACTTCAGAAGTGCTTGGAAGGGTTCATCTTCTCGGTCAGGAAGAGTTGGCTCCTGGTGAGACTGGTTTTGCTCAGATAATTTTAGAAGAACCAGTCTTAGCTACCGGTGGAGATAAATTTGTTATCCGTTTCTATTCGCCCATTATCACCATAGGTGGAGGTACAGTTTTAGGAATAGCTCCTTATAAAAAGAAAAGATTCAAGCAAACAATTTTGCAGGAAATGCGTATCAAAGCAGAGGGCAGTGCCCGTGAAGTACTGATTGGATTACTACAATCGCCCCTATCCGTATTGGAGCTAGTAAAAGGCACGGGGTTGGGCAAGGAAGAAATCGAACAACATTTGATAGAACTAAGAAACGAGGAGCTCATTGATGTCCTCGTTGAAGATAGTAAAGAGATATTCTGGTTAAATAAAGAAGCTAAAAGCTGGGCTCAAGCAATTGCTGAAGAGATATTTATGTACCAAAAGAAGTACCCTCTTCGAAGTGGAATGGGCAGAGAAGAATTGAGAAAAAAACTCGGTTTAATGCTTCCGCTCAGACGTTGGCAGCTAATATTAGAATGGGGAGCAACTCAAAAGTTTTATAATATTGCGGGAAACCAAATCACATATATGTCGGAATTACCATTACCAGAGAAGATACAAAAAGAACTGGACCTTTTATTGATAAGTTGGGAGAAAGCAGGATTGAACCCACCTGACTTGGAAAAAAAAGCTGTGAGTTGTGGTATACAAGTAGATAAAATATTACAATATGCTGGGTACCTAATAACAACTGGAAAATGGATTCATTTAGGAGAATCATATTTTGCTCAATCAGAAGTAGACAAGGCGAGAGATCTTCTTGTCAATTATTTAAAACAAAACGAAGAGATTACTGTAGCTGAAGCTAGAGATCTCTGGCAGACTTCACGTAAATATGCCCTTCCTCTCTTAGAGTATTTTGACTCAATGAAGATAACAATTCGAGATGAACTAGTACGATATTTGTATATCGATAGATAAAACCCCCACTAAATTATTGAGTGAGGGTTTTATGTTTGTTTTGTGAAGTGAAATAATAATGTAAATAGTAATGTAAACAATATGTAAATACTGATGTATATAGTAATGAAAATAAACATGTATATATTGATGTAAATGTGTACGTAAATAATATAGTAATAAACACACAAAAAATACAATGATTATAATGTATGATTTAAAGGTTATTTCTAGTGTTTATTCTCTTCTAGAAGGCACTGTTTGATTGATTTAACAGTATATTCAACCTCGTCTTGCGTATTAAAGTGACTAAAACTGAATCGGACTGTTCCCTGGGGAAAGGTGCCTAAAGTCTTATGTGCTAGAGGAGCACAGTGGAGGCCACAGCGATTGGTGATACCAAAGGCTGTGGCAAGTTTATAGCTAAGAGAGGCATTATCCATTCCAATAAAATTTAGAGAGACTACCGCAGTCCTATAGGTTGTAGATGCTGATCCGATTAATTCTACCCCATTAATATCTGCAATCAGTTCTAAGAAATATTTTGTTAAAGAAAGTTCTTTATCCATGATGGTTCTGATATTTAGTTTCTTTAGATAATTTAATGAAGAATTCAGCCCATAGATGCCAGGTAAATTAAGTGTACCCGCTTCAAAACGATCAGGCATGTGTACAGGTTGAAAGTCGGCTTCGGAAGAACTTCCTGTTCCTCCTGTCACCAGTGGTTCTAATATTGAAGAAAGCTTGGTACTTAAGACCACTCCTCCAATACCTTGTGGTCCCAATAAACCTTTATGACCGGTAAAAGCAATAGCGTCTGCATCAAGTTTCCCAAAATCATAATTATGCGTACCTGCGGTTTGGGCAGTATCTATTATAAAAAAAAGACCATGTCTGTGGCAGAAGGAACTGACTTCATCGACTGGCAGGATAGTACCACATACATTGGAAGCATGGGTCATGATAACAGCTTTAGAATGCGGAGTAAGATAACTAGTAAGTAGTGTTTCTAAAGCTTCTGCCCGAGGGAGTTCGCCATACTGATTACAAGGGAGGATACTGATATCTAATGAACCGCTGTATTTAGCTTTTAGGTGATTGAGAGGCCTGAGTACAGCGTTATGTTCCATAGACGTAGTTAGAACATGGTCTCCAGGTTTAAACAACCCTTTGATTAGTAGGTTTAAACTCTCGGTGATGTTCTTGGTAAACACAATATTCTCAGAGTTTGAGCAACTAAAGAGCTCTGCAAGTAATTCTCTGGTATCAAAAACAGTTTCCTCTGCCTCCATAGCTTCTTGATAAGCGCCACGGTTTATGTTACTTCCGATATTTGTTAAATAAGCATATATAGCATGACCAACATTTGGGGCTTTGGGAAAAGATGTTGCAGCGTTGTCGAGATAAATACGTTTCATGCAAGCCTCCTATAAAGAATGTATCGTTTCACTTTGATTCAGATATTAAAAAGTACTCATCATGATTTTTACTATATAGCTTTTCCACGGTTTCATCCAAGAGAGAAGAGACATCCTCATCACTAAAGAACTTAACTGCTACACCGCAGCCTGAGCTTAGCATACGTGGAACGGGCAGGACTTCTACTTCCATATCCATCTTCAATAATTGTTTTTTAAATTTGATTGAACCGAAAGTAGTATAGAATAAGGCTAAGTACTCCATTTTAATTCTCCCTGTATTTTAGTCAACATAGTTATTATAAAAAGAAAAATCTAATATATTGGTAGTACATTTCTAGATGACTAAAGTTAATTCTACTATTAAATTCAAATAAAACAAACCGAAAAGTGTTATAGTTAAAATCTTACATTCAATATTATTATATAATAATATTGACACTTAATCTTTTAAATAATAGAATTAAAATTACTGGACAAGACAGGCTTTTCTGCAAGCATAGATAATCTGGTGTTATTTGACTTTATGCGCTACTGTAGATACTCAAGGGAATAATGGTGCAGTCATATTTAGGGGTATTTTAAAGGGTAGGTACGTAATCGGCACGGAATTCTATGTGGCAGTAAAAAACTTGTCTCGATTAGATAATTAAGATTTATATTATGGGAGGAAAAAAGAAGATGAAAACGAAGAAGATTTTTACTTATCTCTTTGTTGCACTGATGAGCTTGACACTAATAGCTGGTTGTAGTAGCCCTCAAGCTCCATCTGCAGAAGCCGACTCAGTTATAATTGGTGGTAACTTCGAATTAACAGGCGGAGTAGCTGAGTTTGGCAAAAAGGGAGAAAATGGTGCTAAATTAGCGATCAAAGAGGCTAATGAAGCTGGTGGAGTTCTCGGCATGCAAATCGAGTATGTCGGAGCCGACAACAAGTCGGAAGCTGGAGAATCAACTGCAGCTACAACTAAGTTAGCTACTCAGGACAATGTTATAGGTATTGTTGGTCCTATGACTTCTGGAAACACTCTAGCAGCCATTCCGGTTGTTACAGAGTATAATATTCCTTTAGTTACACCTACTGGAACCAATTCTACTCTTACTGTAGGTGAAGATGGCAAGCTAAATGATTGGGTATTCCGTGCCTGCTTTATCGATCCCTTCCAAGGAGAAGTCGCAGCTAATTTTGCGATGGATACTTTAGGTGCTACTAAAGCGGCTCTAGTAATAGACCAGAAAGGCGACTATGCCAAAGGTCTTGCTAAAAGCTTTGAAGAGACTTTTGTAAATGCTGGTATGGAAATAGTTGCTTCTGAACAATATGTTGCCGGACAGGATACAGATTTTAGATCTATCCTAACCAACATTAAACAAAAAGATCCTGACATAATATTTATTCCTGGCTACTATAACGAAGTAGGCATGATTATTAAACAAGCTCGTGACTCCAATATGGATGTAGCCATTCTTGGTGGCGATGGTTGGGGAACAGGCCCAATCGTAGATATCGCTGGTGCAGAAGCTATGAATAAGACCTATTATGTTGACCATGTTGCAGCTGATGATCCAGCTTTAGCTACGTTTGCCGCAGCTTTCAAAGCTGAGTATAACCAAGACGCAGATAGCTTTGCAGCACTCGGCTATGATGCAGCCAAACTGTTAATTGCAGCGATCGAGAAGGCTGGTAGCACTGATAAGGAAGCTATCAGAGTAGCGCTCGAAACTATGAGTGGTTTTCCTGGTATAAGTGGCGACATTAACGTAGATCCTGCTACTCATAATCCTAAGAAAAGTGCTTCTATCCTTGAGTTTGTAGATGGTGAAAAGATCTTCTCCACAAGAGTTGATCCTAAGTAATATAAAATTTCAGAAATGTATAGCATACTGCTATCCCATATCTGAGAAATAAAGAGGGGGAAAAACCCCCTCTTTTAATGTAAAATACAAGGTGAATGGAGTGAAAGCATGAGTGTCTCAGATGTAATAATACAGCAAATAATAAATGGGATTTCTCTAGGTAGTATTTACGCACTCATTGCCTTGGGCTATACCATGGTTTATGGCATTATTCAGCTTATCAACTTTGCTCATGGCGATATAATGATGGTAGGGGCCTATATTGGCTGGTTCTGCACTAGAACTTTGATGTTATCATTTATTCCTGCACTTTTAATTGCTATGTTTTTTACCGCATTATTGGGTATGTTAATTGAGAGGATTGCCTATAAGCCTCTTAGGAACGCTACCAGGCTTGCAGCCCTAATTACTGCAATCGGGATGTCCTTCTTCTTGGAATACGGCGGGATGCTGGTCCTAACCTCTCAGACTCGTACGTTCCCAGAGGTCTTTCCCCAAACCGTTTACAGCTTCGGTAACATATCCTTTAAATACGGAGATATCGTTATTGTCTTAACAGCTGTAATTCTTATGACGATATTAACTCTAGTTGTAAAATATGCACGAGTAGGAAAAGCGATGCGTGCTGTTTCATTTGATAAGGAAGCTGCCTCCCTAATGGGGATTAACGTAAACAATATTATTTCAGCCACTTTTGCAATTGGTTCTGCTCTTGCTGCGGCTGCTGGTGTCCTTATAGGAGTATACTTTAATACGATCAATCCGTTAATGGGTATAATGCCTGGACTAAAAGCTTTTGTTGCTGCAGTTCTTGGAGGGATTGGAATTATACCTGGAGCTATGTTGGGCGGACTAGCTATGGGACTTATTGAATCCTTTGTAAGCGGAATTGGTTTCTCTACTTGGCGTGATGCCGCGGCATTCTTTATTCTAATTATAGTCCTTATAGTAAAGCCTACAGGTTTATTAGGCAAAAATATTCGCGAGAAAGTGTAGGTGAGCTATATGAAGTTATTGAATACTAAGAATCTCATTAGGCTTCTCCTGCTTCTGGTTGTTTATGGAGTTTTTCAGTTTTTGTTTGTTAGTAAAATGATTAATCCTTTCTACATGATGACCTTGATACTTGTTTGTATCTATATCATCCTTGCAGTTAGTCAAAATATTATTACTGGGTTTACAGGCCAGCTAGCCCTTGGGCATGCAGGATTTATGGCTATAGGTGCTTATATGTCGGCTTTGGTAGTTGTAAGAATGCAAGGCTCTCTTGTGACAGGTATAATCTTCGGGGCCCTTATGGCGGCAGTTGCCGGTATGCTTATCGGGTTACCAACCTTAAGGCTAAGAGGAGATTACCTTGCTATAGCAACTCTAGGACTTGGTGAGATTGTGCGTATTACCTTCTTGAATATGGATTATTTAGGAGGAGCTACCGGACTTTCAGTTCCTAAGACCATCGATTGGACATGGGCTTTTTGGCTTATGGTTATAAGTGTATTTTTGATGAGTAATTTTATCAATTCTTCTCATGGTAGGGCTTGTATATCAGTAAGAGAAAATGAGATTGCTGCAGAAGCTATGGGAATTAATACTACTAAATATAAGGTTATGGCTTTTACCATGGGCGCATTCTTTGCAGGCTTGGCGGGTGCTATTTATGCTAACTATATGTATCTAATTCATCCAGGAACGTTTAGCTTTCTAAAATCATTCGAAATCTTGGCAATGGTCGTTCTGGGAGGATTAGGAAGTATAACTGGATCTATAGTTGGAGCAGGAATACTAACTATCGTTTCTGCTGGATTGGCTGATTATCCAGAATTTCGTATGGTTATTATTGCTCTTATCATGATAATACTGATGGTTTATCGTCCTAATGGTTTACTGGGTAATAAGGAATTTAAGTTTGACTTTTTACAATTTAGGAAGAAAGGGTGAAGAAGATGGCTCTGTTAGCCGTTGATAAATTATCAATGTCATTTAGTGGACTTAAGGCTGTCTCCAACCTGGACATGGAAATTAATGAAGGAGAGCTTGTAGGCCTTATTGGTCCCAATGGTGCAGGGAAAACTACAGTATTTAATATGCTCACCGGGGTATATTTACCGAGTGAGGGTAGTATTTTCTTTGAAGGAAAGAAGATAAACGGAATTCCCACCTATAAACTTTCTCACTTGGGGATAGCTAGGACGTTTCAGAACATTCGTTTGTTTGGAGATTTGACAGTACTTGAAAATGTGAAGATTGCTTACCATCAGCATGTTTCTTATAATATGGCCTCAGGTATTTTTCGCCTTCCCGGTTATTATCGGGGAGAGAAGGATATGGAAGAGAAGGCCTTAGCTTTTTTAAAGATTTTTAGTTTAGATGATAAAGCACAAGAATTGGCTAAGAATCTTCCTTATGGACAGCAGAGACGTCTAGAGATTGCTAGGGCTCTTGCAACTAAGCCGTCACTACTTTTACTCGATGAACCGGCTGCAGGTATGAACCCTTATGAAACTCAAAACTTAATGGAGCTAATTCGTTGGATACGTAAAGAGTTTAATCTAACCATACTGCTTATCGAGCATGACATGTCCTTGGTTATGGGAGTCTGTGAGAGGATATATGTCCTTGACTATGGTATAAATATTGCTCACGGATGTCCTGACGAGATTAAGTCGAACCCCAGAGTTATTGAAGCATATCTGGGAGAGGAGGCTATCTGATGTTATCTTTAAACAATATTCATGTATATTATGGCGCAATTCATGCACTTAAAGGGATCTCTTTTGAAGTCAACGAAGGCGAAATCGTCACCCTCATTGGTTCTAATGGTGCTGGTAAAAGTACATGCCTGAAAACAATTTCTGGCTTACTTCGTCCAAAAGAGGGAACAATGAGATTTAAGGATATCGATCTGACAAAAGTTAATGCACCTGAAATTGTAGCGAATGGAATTTCTCAGGTACCTGAAGGCCGTAGGATATTCGCCAATATGAGCGTGTCTGAAAACCTAGATCTCGGTGCTTATCAGCGAAGGGATAAAGACGGAATTAAGCGAGACTTAGAAAGAGCATATACTTTATTCCCCAGATTGAAAGAGCGTAGAAACCAACTAGCAGGTACTTTATCTGGTGGAGAACAACAGATGCTCGCTATGGGAAGAGCGTTGATGTCAAAACCACAACTTCTTCTTTTGGATGAGCCGTCTATGGGTCTAGCTCCACTCTTGGTTAAACAGATTTTCGAAATAATTGTTGAGATCAACTCTTTAGGAACTACTGTTCTTTTGGTAGAGCAGAATGCTCGAATGGCTCTTTCAATTGCGAACAGAGCTTATGTCTTAGAAACTGGGAAGATTGTCTTATCAGGCGATGCCAAGGAATTGATGGAAAGTGATGAAATACAAAAGGCCTACCTTGGGGGGTAAAGCGGCATAAACTTTTTATGTCAGCATATATTTACCAAGCGAAGAGGAAAAGACCTAATTGTGTAGAATGTATTCTTTAGAATATATTACTGTTATACGAAATTAATGGTCCACGTAAAGGGGGCGGAATTAATGTATGTTCAGCAGTTCATGACTTCTCAAGTATTTACTGTAACTCCTAGTGAGAGTATATTCAATGCAATGAACTTGATGCAAACTAAGAAGATTAACAGGTTGCCAGTTATTAGTGGCGGAAAATTAGTAGGGATTGTAACCGACGGTGATTTACGGGCTGCATCTGCTTCTCCCGCGACAACGCTAAGCAAATTTGAGATGAATGAATTACTATCTAAAATTTGTATTAAAGATGTAGCGGTCAAGAAAGTGGTTACATGCACACCCGACGCGATGATTGAAGATGCTGCATTAATCATGAGAGAGAATAAAGTTGGAGCTCTTCCTGTTATGGAAAATGATAAGTTGGTAGGTATTATTACTCATAATAATATCTTGGATGCTTTCTTGGATATCATGGGAGCTCGTAGTCCTGGAAAGCGGATAGTTATAGAAGTGCGTGACGAGATGGGGATAATTAATGAAGTTACTTCTGTGACCAAGGAATTAGAGCTAGATATAACAAGTTTGGCCGTATATCATCTTTCCAATAGAAAGGTACAAATACTGTGTAGACTGGACGGAGAAAGATCTGAAGAAGCTGTGGAGATTCTTGTCCAGAAAGGTTTCAGTATCACCCAGTGACAAGACATTGCCACTTGAGAGTGAAGCTTGACCTAGATAGGTGATAAAATACTTATGTACATAAGATATTTTTATCACCTTTTTGTTTCTAATTGATTTGAATATGTGCTAAAATAATTCAACAGAATAATATATATATTGGAGATGTATGGCAGCTGGTGCTGTCCCCGGACTTCAAATCCGTGTGTCGGGGCGCAGAACGTTCCGAGGTGTGTTCGATTCGCACACATCCCCGCCATTCCTGTTTGAGGGGGAGAAAAATGAGTGGTTTTGATATAGTTGTTTTATTTCTATTAGGCCTAGGCGCTATCACTGGCTTTCAGAAGGGACTAATTACTGGTATCGCGAGGTTGGTAGGCAAAATTGCTGCTATAGTAGTAGCTTTGCTCTTCCATCAGCAGTTTTTGAGTTTGATTGAGCCTGTTTTCAACTTGCGAGGAATAATTGAACCAAGAGTAGTAGCACTTTTGACGAAAATTATGGCAAGCAAGGATAATTCAGAAGGGTCTACAGAGGCTTTTATTCAGCCAATGCTTACAGAGGCAACGATTACGATAACAGATTACACACTTAAAATCATTGGTCTTCTACTACTGTTTATTATTTTATCGGTTATTATTAATATATTTATAACATTTATTGTTACCCCTCTAGCTAAATCTCTGGGTATAGTTAATAAGGGAGGGGGGCTTGCTTTTGGGGCACTTAGTACTATTATAGTATTATGTATTGTTGTAGGAATGACCGCTCCATTTCTGAACACAGCTAATTCAGGAATCATCAATACGAATCAATCTTTCCTTTTTCCTTGGCTGCTTGAAGGATATCAACAGCTCCTATCTTTTATGGGTGCTTTTGATAGCGAATTACTCACTAACCCTTTTGAAGGCTTACCAATACACAACGGAACGCCTATATAGTTAACAACCTTGTAGAAATCAGGGGGCAGATAAATGAAGCTTAATGTTGGTGATGTGGTTCGTTTACGAAAGCAACATCCCTGTGGCAGTGTTGATTGGCAGATAATGAGAACAGGGATGGACTTTAGAATTAAATGTCTTAAATGTGACCATCAAACATGGATTACTCGTGTTAAACTGGAAAGAAACATTAAGACTATTATAGAAACAAGTGTAAAAACTGACCAATAAATTTTATAATTGCATATTTGTGCATTACCCGCCCGTGCGCCGGTAAGCAATTCTCTTTGGTTTGCGGCTTCGGCGTTTATCTCCGCAGGAGACAAACGTACCACGCGCCGAGCTGCTCACTCGCTGATTCCCCTAATGTGCCAAACCTCAGGGTAATACCTGTAGTAAACCGTGGCACATCTTAACGCTACATCAGCTACGTTCTCGACGCTTCTGTGCTCTAAAGGTTCGCTAAGCAATGCACAAATATATCCATATTATCAAACAGCTTTCTATAACAATAAATGAATGAATTGCAAAAAAAAGTATTAAGTGCTATAATTGCTAGCTGTAACGTAATAATTATTCCCTGCTTCACAGATACCTGCGAGGCCGAATAGTCCGAGGGGAGGTGCAGAAATGCAAACGTACGAAGTTATGTACATTATAAGACCGGATCTCGAAGAAGAGGAAGTCAAAACCAATGTAGAAAAGTTCGCTGAAGTGGTCAATACCAATGGTGGTACAGACACTAAGGCTGAATTAATGGGAAAAAGACGTCTGGCTTACGAGGTTAAAAAGTTCAGTGAAGGTTACTATGTCCTTATGAATTTTAACGGTGAAGCTCGTACGGTTGAGGAACTTGAGAGGCTGATGAAAATTTCAGATGCCGTTATCAGGTACCTAACAACCAAGAAAGAATAGAGATATCGGAGGGGTAAAGGTGTTAAATCGTATTATATTAATTGGACGATTGACTAAAGACCCTGAATTACGCTATACACCTAATGGTGTAGCTGTTACTTCATTTACTTTGGCAGTTGATAGAACTTACAAGAACTCTCAGGGTGAAAAAGAAACAGATTTTATTAACTGCGTAGTTTTTCGTCAACTAGCAGAATTGTGTGCGAATTATCTTGCGAAAGGTAAGCTTGCTGCTATCGAAGGAAGGTTACAAATTCGCTCTTATGATGGCCAGGATGGCCAGAAAAGATGGGTAACAGAAGTTGTTGGCGATAATGTCAGATTTTTGAGTCCTAAAGATAGTAACAACAATAGTACTGAATCTTCCGCTGAAGCGGATAATTTTAGTTCCTTTGCGCATGAAATTAGTCTTGATGATGATATACCATTTTAAGATCGAAGGGAGGAACGTTTAATGGCTAGCCCCGTCAAGAGAGAACGTGGTGGACGTCGCCCACGTAAGAGAGTATGTAGTTTCTGTGTAGATAAAGTCGAAAGTTTAGATTATAAAGAAACACATAAATTGCGTAAGTATATAACCGAAAGAGGTAAAATATTACCTCGTAGGATTTCAGGGAATTGCGCTAAACATCAGAGGCAAGTTACACTTGCCATCAAAAGAGCCCGCAACATTGCATTGTTGCCATATACCATCGAATAGTAAAGAGGGAGCATGCTCCCTCTTTTTCCTTATACCAAAATACAAAAAATGATTAAAGAGAATAATTTTACTAATTATTTGAGAAATATTGGTAGGCAACTCTCATTGATAAAGAGACAAAGAAGGACTTTGAGGCTACCTTAGAGAAAAGATATAAATAGAAAATTAATTGCAGGGGGTAATAGAGTTGGAACCTGTAACTGTCGATATAGTAAAGTGCTCAAAAGCTATAGAGGAACTAAAGGTAGAATTGCTAAAAGCTCAATGGATGGTTCAGCAC
>JAGXFZ010000016.1 GCA_024637055.1 Gracilibacter sp.
ACGACCTACGACAGCGATACAACCAAGGTTTAAGACGCCATTTTCCATGGCCTTATGTCCCCTCATGGCGGTCTTCAGATCTTCAAACTCCGCTAGAACCCGGCGAGCATGGTTCACAAAGTCATGGCCAGCCGGAGTCAGTTCAACTTTGTGAGATGAGCGTTTAAAAAGTTGGACACCCAGACTGTTTTCTACTGTTTTGATATGTTTAGAAATAGCAGACTGGGATGTAGAAACTTCATAAGCAGCCTCAGTAAAATGTTGGTGCTTGGCAACGGATAAGACACTTGCCAGATGCTCAATATTCATAATCCACCTCTAGCATTCCTTTTTGGAATCATTGTACACCAAAACAAAATTGCCCGCACTAAATAATTCAATTATATTGAAATTAATGAATATTATGAATATTTAGAGGAGGGTTTAACATGAACGGTAAGATCTGTTTAGAAGAACATTTTGCGATTCCTGATACGGTCGAATTCTCGAAGCGCTTTTGCTTTCCTAAAGGCTGGGAAGTGCTCAAAAAAAATCTACTAGATATCCAACAGCAGCGATTGGCAGAGATGGACAAAAATGGCATCGAAGTTATGATCATTTCCTTAAATGCCCCGGCGATTCAGGCTATACCTGACCGTAAGCTTGCGATTGAGTTATCAAAGCGGGCTAACGACATGCTAGCTGAGGAGATAGCTAAAAACCCGAAGCGGTTTGCAGGATTTGCAGCACTTCCGATGCAGGATCCAGACGAGGCAATAGCAGAGCTACAACGTACAGTTAAAGACTACGGTTTCAAAGGTGCCCTTGTTAACGGTTTTACCCAAGTAGATGTGGAAGATAGTATTGTCTATTATGACTTACCACAATACAGGCCATTCTGGGCGGAAGTTGAAAAACTAGATGTGCCATTTTATCTTCACCCCCGTTGCCCAGCCGATAGCCAGCAGAGAGCGTATGAGGGTCATCCTTGGCTGCTTGGATCGTCTTGGGGGTTCTCGGTCGAGACCGCAATCCATACCCTTCGTTTGATGGGTAGTGGGCTTTTCGATGAGCATCCAAAACTTACAGTCATCCTTGGACATCTTGGAGAAATGTTACCAGCTAATATCTGGAGAACTTCCCACCGCATAACGAAGGAACCCGGACCTAAGTCCAAGCTTCCTTTCAGCGATTATCTGCAAAACAACTTCTATGTAACAACAAGTGGTAACTTCCGCATGGCTCCACTGATGAACGCCATGATGGAGCTAGGCTCCGACCGTATTATGTTCTCCTCGGACTATCCGTTCGAGCAAGTTACCCACGCCGCCAATTGGTTTGACACCATCGAAATCGGCGAATCCGAACGCCGCAAAATTGGCCGCCTAAACGCCAAAAAACTCTTCAAGCTATAAAGTGTATAAAGTGAGGGACGGTTCTTTAAAGTGAGGGACGGTTCTTTACTTTACAGAATTATATAAAATTGCTTCGTGGTTCATGAGCAATAATAGAGTCAATGCTCCTTCGGGAGTATTGGCTCTATTTAACAATGGCGGGAAGTTTTAACATGTAGACATATAATTATATGGTAGCTCTGAAGGTATAATAACATTAGTGTATTTATATAGGGTTGTACAGCAAGGGAGGCTACCATGGAGCTAGCAGACATTATAATAACCTTTTTAAATAAAATAGGCTTGGCTGGATTATTTTTAGCAATGTTTCTTGAGGGTTCTTCATTACCGTTTCCCGGTATAATCGTGGTTCTCTCGTATGGGTACGCTATAGATTTATCTATAATCGAAGCGGCGTTCATAAGTATAATAATGAGTATTATTTATAGTATAGCAAGCTTTATTCCTTTTATGTTGGCTTCAAGATGTGAAGGTATAATCCGGAAAAAGTTTGGTAGAAAATTAGGTAAAGCTCAAGCTTGGTTTATTCGCTATGGGATGTGGAGTATCAGCCTATCCAGACCATTTTCCCTAGGCAATTATATCTCATATGTTGCTGGTATGAGCGAGGTTCCTAAAGGTAGGTATTTTATCTATACTTTCATAGGAATCCTCCCTTGGTCATTTGTCATCCTTGTAATAGGAAATGAGTTCAGGTCGATCTTCAGCGGATGGTGACGTCTAATTCTTTTCTACGGAAGATCCAAATACCTAATAGGGAAAGAAGCATTACTATACCCCCATATCTCACAGCCGGATAAAGGTAAAGAGGAACATTTTAGTTATAAAACACTTATGGAAAATAATTGAAATATTTGATTTGATAATAACAAATTATGATATAATGGTCATAAGGTTAATGAGGGATGAGGTGTTGAGATGGATGATAAGGTTTATAGTTTGCTAGAAAAGATGTTCATAGAAATGGAAAAGATGAAGTCTAACATGGCAACAAAGGACGACTTGTCCAAAATGGCAACAAAAGACGACTTGTCTAACATGGCAACAAAAGACGACTTGTCTATACTTAGTCAAAAAATAGTTTTACTTGAAGAAAAAATGGATAGAAACCACAAGGCCTTATACGATGGATACCAACTGACTTACGAGAAGTTAAGTTCGCTTGAAGAAAAAGTAGATAGAATTGAGAAAAAGGTTGAAAAACATGATGTTGAGATAAGAGTTTTAAGCGGATCTGCAAGGTAGCCAGTTAGATTCTCTGTAAGAAATAATTAGCCGTATCCAGCTCCAAATGGAGCTAGATACGGCTTTGTTGTTAAGCTATAGGTGGGTCATAGAGGTCATTGGTGACGGTATCAACAATCTTGATGTCACGTTTGCCGATGAGGTTTCCACCTGTGGTGGTGAAGATATCTCTGGCTATTACTACGTCCATCGCGGTTTCAATCTGGGTTGCTGTCAGATCTTCTTTTGGTTCAGGTAGAGTGATGGTAAAGCTGCTACCGGCGGTGTTGTCGAAGACCAGGCGCAGGTTTTTTCTTGTGGATATTGCCATTCTCTCAAATCCTTTCTCCTAATTTACTTAGAAATTAGCCTGATTACACTTCGTCTACGAGTTCGATGCGATCATCTCTGCGTACTTGTAGAAGCGGGTAGTCAAGCAGATCGAAGAGAGCTGTGGCGACATCATAGATATCTTGGTCTACTGCGCTGGCCTTGATTCCCGATAGGCTTCTTTGGCGGGTGATCGGGCCACCAGTGCCGGATACTCCCACCTGATACTGAGCTACCAGAATGCTCCCAATAGGTGTCGATACAAGTGCCATTGATGCTTTACCTCCTTGTTGTGTTTGACTAACGATATGGCCAATACGCTTGTCCATACCAATATATTCACTAAGCCATAAGAGGTTCCATGAGTATATAAAAAATAATCCAAATAAGCTTGATATCCGAATATTACAGAGCGAACCTTTATAGCAGAGAAGCGTCGGGAACGTAGCTGATAAGCGTTAAGATGCACCATGGTTACCCCGGGTATTACCCTGAGGTTTGGTGCATTAGCTAAATCAGTAAGTGAATAGCTTCGGCGCGAGGTGAACGTGCAATATTCGGATATCTTAAATTTTTATTAATTCAAGCTTGTGAGGATTGACGCTGTATTCAAAGGGAGATAAGATAAGTAATGGATCCGACTGACTGGTCGGTTTTTGCTAGAAAATTATGAATTTTTTAGTATCTAAGGAATAAGCTTTAAAAGATATTAGAAAGAATAGTGGAGGATTGAAGAGATGGGTCTGAAAGACAAACTTGGTAGTTTAAAGGGAATGAGCAGACAGAAGAAGATAGGTGTCGGGATAGTAGTTTTATTGATTCTGCTCTTGGTAAGTAGGATAGTCAGTACTTTATCAGGTGGAGAGGTAGCAGAGGTACAGCAAAATTACATACCTGTAAATGCTCAGACAGTGAGCAAAGAGAGTATCTCGACGAACATAATTTTAAGTGGGAAGGTTTATGCGGATAAAGAAGCCGCTGTTCTAGCTAAAACCCCAGGCAGGGTGGAATCCATCGCTGTCAAGGTGGGGGATGTGGTGCAAAAAAATCAAATTCTCTTCAGTTTAGATAAATCGGATATGCAGGCTTCATATAATCAGGCTGTAGCAGGTCTTAAGATGGCGGAAGCTAATTACCAGGTAAACAAAGATAAGTTGGATAATGCTAAGATCCAGTTAGAAAGATATCAACAACTCTATGAGGCTGGTGCTATCTCTAAAGCTGAGTTGGAACAGGTCGAACTTCAGGCTTCCGATGCAACGATAGCGACAGTGGAGGCTCAGCTTGACCAGGCTAGGGCTCAGTATGATGCTGCGGCAAAGTCTTATTCTGATCTTGATGTTAAGTCTCCTATAAATGGGATTGTGACTTCTCTCGATGTTAGAGTCGGAGATATGGCTACCAATGCTGCTCCGGTGGCAATGGTAGTGGATATGGATAATGTCTATGTAGAAGTGAGTGTTAGTGAAAAAGTTATCAATAGTATAGATAGCTCTCAAGAGGTTCAGGTAGAGATTGCCTCGGCTTTCAGTGGTGCAGTTAAGGGGAAAATAGACGGATTGGGCCTAGCAGCTGATGCTCGAACAGGTAAATATATGCTCAAGATTAATATCCCCAATGAAGAACACCTTATCAAGGCTGGGATGTTCGCTAAAGTTGTGCTAGATACTGCGACCAAGGATGATGTCGTGGTCGTTCCTGCTGATTCTGTCGTTTATCGTTCCGGTAGGAATGTGGCTTATATTTTTGCCGATGATAATGTGGTAGAACGGGAAGTCGTTACGGGTCTGGAGAATGGGAAACATATAGAGATAGTAAACGGTCTGGATGAAGGAGATATCCTGATAGTTAAGGGTATGAGCTTTATGAAGGAAGATTCGGAGATTAAGATTATTGAACTAGATGGCGTTCCATATCCTCAGGAAGATGAGAAAGAAGATGGCTCTATTGAAGGCGATGAGGCCGAAGGAGGCGCTAACCAGTGAAACTTTCTGAAATAGCTGTAAAGCGTCCCGTTACTGTCCTGATGATGGTTTTTGTCATCTTGATTATGGGGTTCGTTTCCTTTACTAAGATACCATTGGATATGATGCCAGAGATAGAGATACCTATAGCCGTTGTAAGCACTTCCTATCAGGGGGTCGGACCTCAGGAGATAGAGAAGCTTATCACCCAACCTTTGGAGGAGGTCGTAGGTACTACTGCCAATATAGATAGCCTGCAATCCATATCCCGAGAAGGTAGCAGCATGATAATCGCCCAATTTGCCTTTGGGACGGATATGAATGATGCTGCCCTGGAACTCAGGGAAAAAGTAGATATGGCTAAGGGTTACATGCCTGATGGAGCAGGTGATCCGATGGTATTCAAATTTGATCCCACTGCCATGCCTATTATGATGGTTTCCTTTTCTTCGGATTCCTTAAGTCTTTCTG
Organism: Gracilibacter sp.; assembly: GCA_024637055.1. Taxonomy (GTDB): domain Bacteria; phylum Bacillota; class Desulfitobacteriia; order Desulfitobacteriales; family Syntrophobotulaceae; genus Gracilibacter. The sequence continues at coordinate 5,384 of JAGXFZ010000016.1, forward strand.
AGTTACAGATTATGGCTGAAGATACGATCAAACCTAGATTGGAAAGAGCCGAAGGTGTGGTCTCGGTAGAAATCATCGGTGGAACCAAGGATGTAGTGGAGATAAGGGCTAGCAGTGAGAGACTGCAGGGCTATGGTATAAGCATGGATTACTTGGCTAATATTCTAAGATCTGAGAATATGAGTTTGCCTGGGGGTAGTGTGCAGCAAGGTGAACAGGAGCTAACTGTTAAGACTAGCGGAGAATTCAAATCTTTAGAGGAGATACAACAGTTACTTATTCCCTTACCAAGTGGTTCGACTGTTCAGCTTAATGACTTAGCTGACGTGGAGCTAAAGACCGAAGAGGCTACGACCATCTCTAAGGCCAATGGCCATAGAAGTATTGATATGATGGTGAATAAGCAGTCGGGAACGAATACTGTAAATGTTACCGAGGCTGCTCAGAAGGAAATGGCTTCTCTTGATAGAGAACTTGCAGGTGTTGAGGTAGCAGAAATTTATAATACAGCCGATTATATCAAGCAATCACTTAATACTGTTTATAATAATGGGTTAGCCGGAAGTTTTTTCGCTGTAATCATTTTGTACCTGTTTCTAAGGAACCTTCGAACTACATTTATTATTGCGGCGGCTATACCGATATCTATAGTAGCAACTTTCAGCCTACTTTATTTCTCGGGTATCACACTCAATATGATGACTTTGGGTGGGTTGGCCTTAGGTATAGGTATGTTGCTGGATAACTCGATCGTCGTGTTGGAGAATATCTACCGCTTTCGACAGGATGGATATTCTAGGATAGAAGCGTCGATCAAGGGGGCTTCTGAGGTTAGTGTACCGCTTATAGCTTCTACCCTTACTACTTTAGCTGTGTTTGCGCCAATAGTTTTCGTCCAAGGGTTAACATCCATGATCTTTAAAGAATTGGCGTTGACGGTTAGTTTTTCTTTAGCTGCTTCGCTTTTGGTAGCGGTGACCCTAGTACCTATGCTTTGTTCTAAGTTTCTGAAAGTAGATAAAAGCAAGCAGTTAAATGGTTTCAGCGCTGTGGTTGAAGCAGAGGGTGGATTATCTGTAACACAGGATGCTCCTAAGAAGAGTGTTGTGGGTAAATTTATAGATACAACTAAATTAGGAGATAAGTTTGAACAGTTTTTTGAGGATTTAAGAGAGGGATACTCTAAGATTCTGGATTGGGTGCTTCTCCATCGCAAAAAGACGATAGCGATTGCGACCATAGCTTTCTTCGCGAGTTTGAGCTCGATAGCTCTGCTTGGAGCTGAATTCTTTCCTACTACGGATGAAGGCTTCGTTCAGGTCAATGTCTCTCTTCCTGATGGGGCTGAATTGGAGAAGACAGTAGCTATCATGGATGAGTTGGAGACGAAGATGCAGGGAATTCCAGAGATTGATACTGTGTTCCTGGAGGCTGGCTACGGTGGGGATATGATGGGTAGTGCCAGTGGCAACACAGGTGTTATCTATGTTAAACTCGCCGATCTCTCTGAACGCCAGCGAGACGTCAATCAGGTATCAGATGATATACGAGAGAGAGTAGTAGATACTCCCGGTGCGAAGATTAACGTAGCCCCTATGGAGTCCATGGGGATGGGAGGCGGAGGTTCTCCTATCAGCATTAGTGTCTATGGGGATGACTTGGATACGCTTAAGACCATCGGGGATGATTTTGTCACAATGATAAGAGAGGTTGAGGGAACCCGTGAAGTGAGTTCTAGTTATGATGACGGAATTCCGGAAGTGGAGATAAGTATAGATCGTACTGTTGCAGCTGAGTATGGCTTGACTGCAGGGCAAATAGCCCAGGCTGTCAGAGGGGTGATCTCCGGTACGACCGCAACTAGGTTTAAGTATGATGGTACTGAGATAGATGTAATCATCAAAGGTGATGGGCATTACAATGAAAATATTCGGGGATTGGAACAGATTCCTATCAATACGAATATGGGCTTCACAGTAGTTCTGGGGCAGGTGGCCAATATAGATATCATCCAAGGACCTGTGAGTATCAACCGGACGAACCAGGAGAGGGTTTTGACCGTATCCAGTAATATAAGTGGTCGTGATGTAGGGAGTATCTCAACCGATATCGAGGCGGCTCTGGCTGAGTATCAAATGCCGGATAAATATTACTATAGTTCCGGTGGGGCTCAGCAGGATATGACGGAAGCATTCGGTGATTTAGGCTTGGCTCTTATCTTAGCTGTCTTATTGGTCTATATGGTAATGGCATCGCAGTTTGAATCTTTCCTCTATCCGTTTATTATTATGTTCGCTATGCCGTTAGGGTTTGCTGGCGGGGTCTTCGGGTTGTTCTTGGCGGGTAAGCCTTTGAGTGTTCCCGCGATTATCGGTCTGATAATGCTTTCGGGTATAGTGGTGAACAACTCCATTGTTCTGGTGGATTATATAAATACCCGGCGTCGGGTGTTTAATGAAGACCGAGGTAAGGCTATCAGGAATGCTTGTCCGATTAGACTCAGACCCGTTCTGATGACTGTGCTGACTACGATATTGGCTATGACGCCTCTTACCTTAGGTATAGGTGAAGGTTCTGAGATGTCTGCTCCGCTAGCAATCGTGATCGTAGGTGGCCTAAGTTTATCTACGCTAGTGACGTTGCTAGTCATACCGGTGCTGTATACCTTATTCGATGATCTCGGTGACAAGGTTAAGGGTAAGTTTAAGGGTAAGAAGAATCCGAATGTCAAGAAGGATCCAAACCTGCCTACTGCCGGAGGGACGACGGTTTCTCAGTAAATTAAATTTTAGTTGTTAAGTTCCGTATAGGATAAGGGTTATGTAAGGGGATAAAAAATGGTCAAGGAAGATAAGAGGATAGACATCCTTCTGGCTGCTAGCAGGGTTTTTTATCTGAAAGGATTCGAAGGGACTAAGATTGAAGATGTAGCCAAAGAAGCGGGAATAGGGAAGGGTACTGTCTATGAGTACTTCCGAAGCAAACAGGAACTCTTTGATGAAGCGATTAACCATAACCGGGAAATGTATATAGTGGATATTCAAAGAACGCTTGCTTTAGACGGAAGATTCAGGGAAAAGTTCATCGCCCTAGCTAAATACCAGACGGAACTGGTGAAGAGTCATATTCCTATTTTCAATATGATGTGTACGTCTAAGATGATGGCCAGAGAGATGGGAGCACTCATGCTGGAGCAAAATATCCGGGTGGTGGATATCCTTAGCGACCTAGTTAAGAAAGCTGTAGCCCAAGGTGAGCTCAGGCAAGATATCAATCCGGAGATAGCCGCTGCTGTAATGATCGGGACGATTAATCAGTACTCTAGTAAGAAAGTAATCTTCCATGATACTGAACCGCAGGATATAGATTACGAAGAAATGGCCGATATAATCTTCAAGGGCATCGGGTATTAAAGTATAAAGTTAGGGACGGTTCTTTACTTTACAGATAAAGAACCGTCCCTAACTTTATACAATTTTACCGGCGTCTGACGAGATCATAGATGGCGGTCCAGGTTTGGGGTCCGGCGATTCCATCTGGGGGGAGTCCGTAGTCTCTTTGAAAGGAGATGACGGCATCCCTCGTCTTAGGACCTAATATGCCGTCTACCGGTCCTGGATCATAGCCGAATTGTTGGAGGAAGGCCTGGAGGACGTTGACTTCAGGTCCACGTGATCCCAGTTTGAGATAGGCGGGTAGGACAAGGGAACGATTGAGGGCAGCCGCGGTCGCTGGTCCCACTATCCCGTCCTGGACTAGGTTTTTGTCTCGCTGGAAAGTGCTCACGGCAGCTTTGGTCTGGGAACTGAAAATCCCGTCGATAGCTCCAGGATTGTAACCTAGCTTGGTTAAAGCGTGTTGAAGTTTGCGCACGTCTTCTCCGCTTAATCCTAGCCGTAAGGTTCTGGAAAATTGAATACTCATCTTTCATCACCCCTGGGGTAGTAAGATACTATTTTAGCGTATGCTTTTAGGGGTTTGTCAGGTGAGTGAAGCAATTAGAACTTGATGCGGTCTATTTTTAGCACACCGACTTTAACCAGTGCCTTATAGAAGATGAAAGCTAGTGGTAGGAGGAAGACTCCAAGGATTCCTAAAACTTTGAAGCCGATCCAGATGCTTACCAAGGTAGCTAGGGCACCTAGACCTATACGTTGGCCCAAGATCTTGGGTTCGATGACTCTGCGGACAATGATTAGAACCATTAAGAGGATAGAGAGACCTAAGGCTAAAACTAGGTTTCCTTGCAAGATGGATACGATAATCCATGGTGTAAAAGCGGAACCCACACCTAGGACAGGGAAGATATCCACGACGACGATGATAAGAGATATGACGGCAGCATAATTTACTTTTAGGATAACCAAACCTATGAAGGAAATTATGAAAGTGATGGTACTCAGTATGACCTGGGCTTTAAGGAAGCCTAAGGTAGCATTTTTTAGATCGCCGATGATGTAAAGTACTTTTTTCTTGGAAGAGTCTTTAAAAAAGGAATAGAAGCGATGGTGGATATTGTCCAACTGCATATTGAAAAGAAAAACTGAGATAAGGTAAATCAGGAAGATGAAAAAGATGTTTGGGATAGCTGTAGAGAGGCTGATGGTGTAAGCGCCCAGTTGGGATACTAAGTTTAGATTAGCGAGGTCATTGATTGCGTTAATTATCATACTATTTATTTGTGTTGCTGTTTCGTAAGGGAGAAGACGGATGGTGCTTTGGATTTCATTGCTGAGTTCTAGGACCCAAGCTTGGATTTTGCTGGAGTTATTCTGAATGAAAGTAAGAAGTCCAACTAACTCTACGTAGATTTTATTGATAATAAAATATCCTAATACGCCGATTCCTCCGAGGAACGATAAATAGGTTATAGTCACCGATGCCATTTTGTTAAGTTTAAATTTCTTTCTGAGCCAGACTGCCAGAGGCTCTAATAATAGAGCTGTAAAGTACGCTAGAATAAAAGGGGTAAAATGAGGAAAGACCCGATATATAGCATAGGGTACGACTAATGTGGCTATGATTATGATCACAGCAACAAAGATTCTTTTAGAGTATTCAATCATACTAAGCATTTTTTCAATCCCTTTATTTTATATATTTAAGTTATATGTGGTAAATATGCTTTTTAGATTATATTAAAGTAAAATTCACCTTTATGCAATCCAGTAAAATGGGATAAAGTTGTAAAGTTGTAAAGTTGTAAAGTTGGGGACGGTTCTTTACTTTACAACTTTGGAAGATTATTCTGAGATTAAAAAGGGTTTTATTTCCTTTCTGTCGAACGTATGCTATTACTCTAATACTGGTGTTACATATTGATGGATTGTTTCCTTTCTATAATATAGAGGAGGTTGATTATGATAAAATCTAAACCAGTGAGGTCTATGATTTCCATCTTGCTTGCTCTTACGCTTGTGTTTTCTTTCTCTGACCCGGTTTTCGGTCAGGAGATAGCTACTGCGGAACTTAAAAATATCGAAGGTAGTGTATATCTAAACAAGGCTGGTGGTCAAAGAGAGTTCAGAGCGGTAGACGGAATGAGGGTGACTCAAGGAGATTGGATAAGGACAGATAAGGATGGTTCGGTTAGCATCATGTATACGAATGGTAGTGAGTCTGTCTTGACTGCGAATACTATGGTCAATATTAAAGCCTATGAAGATAAAGATTCAGATAGGATAAATATTAGACTTATTGTTGGCGGCGTATGGAATAAGATTAAGCAACTTGGAAATGCCGGAAGTTATGACTTGGAGACTCCTACAGCTATCATGGGCGTAAGAGGAACTCTCTTTATGGCTAGGGCTGGTGTTGATGGTCAAGCGAGTCTGGATGTATTGGAGGGCGCGGTAGATTTTCAACGTGGTTCTCAGCAAGGCGTTAAAGGTTTACTTGCCCAAGCTGGTAGCTCGCTTAGAGCTGACAAGGATAGTTCTGTATCAATGAAACATCAGAGTCTGGACATGAAGGAATTGGTAAGTGGTCTTAAGCCCGGCTTACAAAAACAAATGTTGTTGGATATGGTTGAGCGAACCAATGATATCAAAACTATAATGGGTCAAGCAAAAAAAGAATTTGAAGATTATGGTGAGGAAAAGGTTGCTAGGAAGACTTTGATGCATAGCTCCGAGATTATAGATATTATAGATCTTATGGAGAATTTTATCTATAGTGCATCGAATTCTGAACAGGGTGGGCAATTCCTCAATGAATTGGATAAAGATAGGATTAAGATTAGAGATATAGAAACAGAGCTTTCAGATATTAAAGAGATCTCTCAAGCAACTTGGGAAGAAGTTATAAAAAATGCTGAGAAAAAAGGGATCGATAAGAAAAATATCTTACCTAAGAAGAAAGATATCCCTCAGGGTGACGCGCCAGGTAATAGCGAAAATGCGCCAGGTCAGGATGCAGACAAATCTCCAGGTAAGAGTGGTAGTGCTCCAGGCCAGAGAGATAAAGATTGACACAGCTTTTATAATAGTATGATTAAAAGTATATGAAAATCAGGAAAGTCGAAAGGCTAGGGACTTGCAGATATGTAGGTCCCTTTTTTTACTTAATTTATGAAGTGAAGAACCGTCCCCAACTTTGCACCCAACTTTGCAACTTTGCACCAACTTTGCAAACTTTGCCACTCTAGAAACTTTTTTTAAAACTTAAAGGATTTCTAAGATATTAAATAGAAATAGAAGTATATTAAATATTAAGAATATTTGCACAAATATATACTATGATTAAATAACTGAAAAAAAGGGGGAACAGAAGTGGGTTGTTCTTGTCAGGAACTCATCGATCCCAAGGAAGTTAGATTAGATGAGATTTTATCTGCCTACCAGGGAAAGAGGGGGGTATTGATTCCGGTTCTCCAGGAAGCTCAAGAGATTTACGGTTATCTTTCTCAGGAGGTTCTGCAGAAGGTTAGCCGAAAGCTTCGCATTCCACCGGCGGAGGTCTATGGAGTAGCGACGTTTTATTCGCAGTTCCGCTTAAATCCTATGGGGAGGCATATCATTCAAATTTGCTTGGGAACGGCCTGCCATGTAAGGGGTGGGGCCAAGGTTCTGAAAGCTTTTGAAGAAAAATTGGGGATAAAGGATGGACAAACGACTTCTGATGGAAGGTTCAGTCTGGAGATTGTTGCTTGCATCGGAGCCTGCGGACTTGCCCCTGTGGTCTCAATAAATGGAGATGTACATGGACGCCTTACCTCTGACATTGTAGGAGAAATAATTGAAAAATACATTTAGGGGGTGAGGGTATGGAACAAGAAAGTAGGAAAATTCTAATCTGTGCTGGAACAGGTTGCGTGTCATGTGGAGCGTTATCTCTGATGGACGGACTTATTGAGGAGATTGAAGCCCAGGGACTGACATCGCAAGTTTCTGTGGTGCCTACGGGTTGCCATGGTTTTTGTGAGCAAGGACCAACTTTGATTTTTGAACCAGATCAAACCCTTTATGTACACGTTAAGAAGGAAGATATTGCTGAGATCGTTGAACAGGATTTGAAACAAGGTTTAAAGATTGAACGCTTACTATATGAAGACCCCTTAACAGGCAAGAAAACCGAGACGTTTACGAGTACTGATTTTTTTCTTAAACAGGAACGAATCGTTCTTAAGAATTGCGGTTTTATTGACCCTGAAAAAATTAAAGATTACTTATCTCGAGAAGGTTACCAAGGGCTAAAGAGAGCCTTAGAGAAGAAAACACCTGAAGAAGTTATTGAGGAAGTTAAAAACTCTGGAATTAGAGGGCGGGGAGGAGCAGGATTTCCTACCGGCTTGAAATGGAGTTTCTGCCGTCAAGCAGAATCTGATAAAAAGTACATTATTTGTAATGCAGATGAGGGAGATCCAGGAGCCTTCATGGACAGAGGTGTTCTCGAAGGGGATCCTCATTCCGTTATCGAGGGTATGCTTATAGGCGCTTATGCGATTGGAGCGGATGAAGGATATATTTACTGTCGAGCGGAATATCCTCTGGCGATTAAGCACTTGGAAAAGGCCATAATAGACGCAGAAAAAGCAGGTTTTCTCGGGGTAAATATTCTAGACTCGGGATTTAACTTCCATCTATATATTCGGGCTGGTGCAGGAGCCTTTGTTTGTGGTGAGGAAACCGCGCTGATGGCCTCGATTGAAGGAAAAAGAGGGATGCCTAGAGTCCGTCCGCCGTTCCCCGCCCAAAAAGGATTATGGGATAAACCAACAAATATTAATAATGTAGAAACTTGGTCAGCCATTCCTCACATCCTTCGCCAGGGAGCCGAATGGTACGCGCAATATGGGACGGAGAAGAGTAGAGGTACCAAGATATTCGCTCTTACAGGTAAGGTGAATAATACTGGTCTGGTTGAAGTCCCCATGGGGGTTACCCTAAGAAAGATTATTTTCGGTATCGGAGGCGGAATCCAAGGCGACAAAAAATTCAAGGCAGTCCAAATTGGTGGTCCCTCTGGAGGGTGTCTTCCTGATTCGCTGCTTGATCTTCCTATTGACTATGAATCGCTCACTTCGGTAGGAGCGATGGTAGGTTCCGGAGGTCTGGTGGTAATGGATGAAACCACTTGTATGGTTGACATTGCCCGTTTTTTCATAAACTTTTCACAAAATGAATCTTGTGGTAAGTGTACCCCTTGTCGTGAAGGGAATAAGCGGATGTACGAGATATTAGACCGGATTACACGTGGGGAGGGTAAACTAGAAGAACTAGAAAGTTTAAAGAAGTTGGCTGAAGTCATCAAGAATACATCCCTTTGCGGCCTCGGACAAAATGCTCCCAATCCGGTGCTTGCTACCTTGAAGTATTTTAAGGATGAGTTTCTTGCACATATAGTGGATAACCAATGTCCAGCAGGGGTATGTACAGCGTTTTTAAATTACTATATTGATAATGAACTCTGCAAAAAATGTGGGCTTTGTACCAAACACTGCCCTATGAATGCGATAACCGGGAATAAGAATACTCCGTATCGTATTGATATATCTACGTGCAGCAAATGTGGTATGTGCGTGGAGAAGTGTAAATTTGATGCGGTAATTAAAAAATAAGTAAAATCCAGATAGAGAGGAGTGAAGCATGTGGAAATGATTCGAGTAACCATCGATGGGAGGGAAGTAAGCGTCCCCAAAGGGCTCTCTGTGTTGGAAGCCTGCCGCATGCATGATATCCAGATTCCGACTTTGTGTCATGATCCCGGTCTCACAGACTATGGTGCTTGCCGACTTTGCATTGTGGAAATCAAGGGAATGCGTAATCTTCCAGCCTCCTGTGTGACCTTAGCTGTTCCAGGAATGGTGATCAGAACGGGAAGCGATATTGTCCTAGAAGCGCGTAAAACCATCCTCGAACTGCTTGTCGCCAACCATCCCCTAGATTGTATGACATGTCAAAAGATGGGGAATTGTTCCCTAGCCCAATATGCATATGAGTATGGAATATCAGGAGATGTTTTTTCAGGTGAAAAAAGGAAGCTCCCTCTGGATGGTTCTAATCCGTTTATACTTCGTGATCCTAGTAAATGCATTCTTTGTGGTAAATGCGTTCGGGTTTGCAAGGAAGAACAAGTGAACGGAGTTCTAGATTTTTCTTCCCGGGGTTTTCATACGCGAGTAGGTCCAGCATTTGAGCAGACGTATGCGGAGTCTGAATGTTTGTTCTGTGGATCTTGTGTAGCGGTTTGTCCTGTAGGTGCCTTAACTGAGAAGCAAATGGTGGGTAAAGGACGTCCTTGGGAGACGACTAAGGTCCGGACTACTTGCCCGTATTGTGGGACGGGTTGCAACTTTGACTTAAACGTTCGCGATGATAAAGTTATCGGAGTGACCTCGAATTCTGACTCTCCTGTAAATGGAAGGATGCTATGTGTTAAAGGGCGGTTCGGTTTTGACTTAATCCACAACCCTGAGCGTTTAACTACTCCACTTATCAAAAAAGATGGAACCTTCGTTGAAGCCAGCTGGGATGAAGCGTTGAATCTGGTAGCTCAAAGATTCACAGACATTACTGTAGCGCATGGCTCCGATGCCTTAGCAGCTTTAAGCTCAGCGCACTGTACGAATGAAGAAAATTACCTGATGCAAAAATTTATGCGCGTAGTGATTGGGACAAATAATGTTGATCACTGCGCACGTACCTGACACGCTCCCACAGTGGCCGGTCTGGCTACATCATTTGGTTCAGGAGCAATGACTAATTCGATCGAAGAAATCTCTGATTCTAAAGTGCTCTTCGTTATTGGATCTAATCCCACTGAGGCCCATCCTATTATTGGTGCTAAGATGAAGCAGGCGCTTAGTAAAGGAGCCAAGCTTGTTGTCGTCGATCCCAGAAAAACTAAGATGGCAGAACTTGCAGATGTCTGGCTCAGAGTCCGGCCGGGAACTGATGTCTTGCTTGCCAACGGGCTTGCTCATATCATCTTAAAAAATGGTTGGGAAGATCAAGAATTCATCGATAATCGGACTGAAGGGTTCGAAGAATTTAGAAGACATCTTGAGAAATTTACTCCGAAAGTGGTAAGTAACGTCACTGGAATCCCTGAGGAACAGCTTCTGGAAGCAGCTCGTATCTATGCAACTGCTGAGGGGGCACAGATATTTTATACCCTTGGGATTACAGAGCATGTTAATGGCACGGATAACGTTATGTGTCTGGCTAACCTTGCCATGCTTACAGGGAATGTCGGCAAGGAGAACTCTGGTGTGAATCCTTTAAGAGGACAAAATAACGTTCAAGGGGCCTGCGACATGGGTGCTCTTCCTAATGTTTATCCAGGCTACCAGAATGTGAAAGACCCAGCGATTAAAGCGAAGTTTGAAATAGCTTGGCAAGTTACTTTAGATGATAAACCAGGCTTTATGATACCTGATATGTTTAAAGCCGCAATTGATAAGAGCATAAGAGGGATGTACATTTTGGGAGAGGATCCCGTACTTACCGATGCAGATGCTAATCATATTCGTGCAGGTTTGGAAGCCTTCGACTTCCTCGTGGTCCAAGAGCTTTTCTTATCAGAGACTGCTAAACTTGCGGACGTCATTTTGCCGGGAGCAAGCTTTGCAGAAAAAACAGGTACTTTCACCAATACTGAACGCCGAGTTCAAATGGTGAATCAAGCCATCCAACCAATAGGGAACTCAAAAACCGATGAGGAAATAATATGTGAATTGGCTAAGAGAATGGGTGCTGGGGACTTATTCGAATATAAGAATTCAGCGGAGATAATGAGTGAAATTGCCAGCCTTACCCCCCAATACGCTGGAATAACTCATGCGCGTTTGGGGAATAAAGGACTTCTGTGGCCTGTGCCCAGTGCGGATCACCCAGGAACCAAATTCCTCCATCAAGGAAAATTTACACGAGGTAAAGGCTGCTTCCAATCCATTGAGCATACTCCTCCAGCAGAAATGCCCAATGAGGCATTCCCACTCCTGCTCAGCACTGGAAGAAAACTTGAGCATTACAATGTAATGAGCCAAAACTCCGCGGCACTAGATAGCTATTCTCCGGAAGAGTTGGCGGAATTAAATCCTCTGGACGCAGAAAAACTCCATATCTCAGATGGAGAACGGGTTAAAGTCTCTTCAAGAAGAGGAGTGTTAGAAACCAAGGTAAAGGTCACAGACCGCGTACCACCAGGAATATTCTTCATGACCCTACACTACAAAGAATCTCCAACCAATGTCCTCACCAACGGTGCCTACGACAAAGTCACCAAAACCTATGAGTACAAAGTCTGCGGGGTCAAGGTAGAGAAAATATAAGACAAGCGTAAAGTTAGTAAAGTTAGGGACGGTTCTTTACTTTACAAATAATGTAAAGTAAAGAACCGTCCCTAACTTTACGCCTTTAAAAAAGGTTTTACGTCTACTGTGTAGAAATACTTAGCATCATATAAGGGGAGGAAGACGGAGATGAAACTGAGAAAAACATATAGATTGTTGATAGCATTGATACTGGTATTAAGTTTGGCTATGGGAGCGCCCTTCATGGCGTTTGGTAGCCAAGATGAGGTTCTTGGTGAGGTGCGTTCACTGCTGAAAAACCAGTATGTAGAAGTGGTGTCGGATGATGTTCTTGAAGCTGAGAGTGTTGAGGAGATGCTGAAGAGACTGGGAGATAGACATACTCAGTATTTGAGCGCAGAGGATTATGATTTCTTCCTCAATACTTTGGATAGATCTTTTTCTGGTATTGGAATAGAGCTGGAGATGGTTGCTCAGGGCGTGTTAGTAACTAAGGTTTTTGAAGGATATGGAGCGGATAAAGCAGGTATCATACCTGGAGATATAATTACCCAGGCGGGGGCAGAGTCTTTGGCGGGTGAGACTTCGGAGTTCAGCGTAAGTAGGCTGAAGGGGACGGCAGGAACCAAAGTGGATGTGAAAATCAAAAGAGATACCCAGACGTTGGACCTCACTATCCAGAGGATGAACATTGAACTTCCTCTTATTCACAGCGAAGTTTTGGAGAACGATATAGGATATGTGCTTGTTTATTCCTTCGGGTTGGAGACTGCTACTCAGTTCGACAAACATGTCAGGGCCTTAAAGGAAAAAGGGGTGGATAGTTGGATTATCGATCTTAGGAATAACGGAGGCGGTTATACTCAGACCGCGCTTGATCTTTTAGGATATATTATTGGTGAAAAAAATGCCGTTGTTTTGAAAGATAGATCAATCTTATCCATTGCGTATAAGGCGACAAAACAAGATTACATGTTGGATACGTTAGAGCAACCTATCATTTTCTTAACTAACGGTTATACTGGTAGCTCTTCGGAAATCGTAACTGCTGCGGTGAAGGATCATAATAAAGCTACGATAATTGGAGAAACTACTTTTGGTTCAGGTAGAGTAAAAGCTTTAATGCCACTTTCTAACGGAGATTACCTGAAGATGACGATTAATAAGTTTTTTTCTCCTCATAATTATGCCATAGACGAAGTTGGAATTAAACCACACATGAACCTGGACGGTGTGGATGAACTGCAGACTGCTGTGCTGATGTTAAAAGATAATGCCGTTCAGGAAGATAGCGCTGATAAGGCTGGTTATTTACAACTAAATGCTGGACCGAACGATTTTGCTATTGCGCTAGAAGATATGAGGAAGCCGGAGAAGTGGGAGTTGGGGATGAAGATATTGGATTCAGCCTATGTGACGACTACTTTGCAAACCGGTACTTCTGAGGGTTGGGAACCATTCCACGAGCTGTATCTCAAAGACCGTTCTCGGATATACTATCCCGATTATGTACGGGCGGGTGATTTACCAAATATTCCTCTTGCTAAGAAATTTACGGTTACCTATAACAAAGCCGTTGATTGGAAAAGTACAACTCCAGAGAGTGTAGAACTTATCAATACTGTTACTGGTGAAAGGGTCAAATGCGTGCTGGATTTTACGAGTGATCGTATCATGACAGTGACTCCGAGTGCTGAACTTGAGCCTGCTACAGAGTACTGGTTGGTGCTTCACTCCACTATCCAAGGTGTTGATGGCGCAAACTTTACCGGTGGGGTAGCTGTGGCAAAAACGGTTAAATAGGGATCTGCTGGGACTCGTTTTCTATGAGATGAAATGAAACATGTATAAAAATCACCTTTTTTGGGAATGTATACTAATAGTATTTTTCCAAGAGGTGATTTTTTTTGGAAGACCGACGATGCCGCAAAGTCATGGCGATAGCCTTGGCTACGGTAATCATCTTGAGTGTCTCTGTTCAGAACGTTTATGCTGCACCTAGGAACTCGGCCGATAACATGTTTTATAGAATCTGGGGATTCAAACTATCAATGCTTGGCAATGTTGGTTCCGATGTTAGGGAGATTGTGTTAAACGGTGTTAATGAGCTTAAGTCTATTTGCGTATTTTTGGATAAAAAAATATCTGAGGAAAAATTGGAGGCTGATAGCGAAAATAATATAACAGTAGTTATAGAACAGATACCTCTCCCTCATGCTCAGGAGATTATTGTCAAGAATGAAGAAGTTGCAGAAGCACATAAAGATACACATACAGATGCAGAGGTTAAAACTGTATCCTTCAGCCGAGGTGGCGTGTTATTCCAAGAGGATGTAGAACTTCTAGCAAGGATTATCCATGCTGAAGCACGTGGAGAGAGTTTTGAAGGTCAGGTTGCAGTAGGAGCAGTAGTTTTGAACAGGGTTGAGAGTCCCAAATTTCCTATGTCGATTCGGGAAGTGGTATACCAGCCTAGGCAGTTTACCGCTGTCGATGATGGTCAGATGAGACTAACACCTAATCAAACAGCTTTTCGTGCTGCGATGGCAGCTCTTGAGGGTCATGATCCAAGTAATGGAGCTATTTTCTATTATAATCCAAGGATAGCTACTGATCAGTGGATAAGGACCAGGGCTGTGATGCTTACGATTGGTAACCACGATTTCTGTATCTAATACCGAAAAGGTGCTTGTGATAAGCACAATTTAGAGAACTGATACCTCAATCTGAGAGGTGTCAGTTTTTTTTGGTAACTTCTTTCTCTTTATTTTCATATTATGACATAGCATGAATTGCATTATTTTTTAATGAACATAAGGAGGTAAAAAGATGTTCGGACATAGGAAGGGTTCAGGTCTACTTTCCCAAGGTGGCGGAGGGGCGATGGGATCTCGCCAATTAAATCTGGTCGCATCTGAAGGGTTTACTGGTAATGGAATGGCTACCATCGGTGTCGATAATAATTTCTCGATGGTTGCGCATCTGCCACCGACTCATACCATGAGTCCACATGCACCAGCTGTATATGCTGCCTATCTAGTCGATGCCAAAGGAAAAAACGGTTTTTACGCAGGTACGCTTAAACCAGCAGGTGGTGGTGTGTATCAAGCTAACTTCAGGAGCCCAGTACCATTAGCCCATTACAATAAGGTTGTCGTTTCTCTAGAGAATCCACAAGGTATTTCTCAAGCACCCCAAGGGCCGATTGTGATGAAAGTTAAAGAAGGAATCTTAGATGGATTCGGTCCTGCGAAGGAAAAAGGCGGTGAGGTTTGGGGTAAGGTTAAAGGCTTCTTTACTGATCGGTTTGGTGGAGGTCAAGAGGAAGTACCAGAAGAATACCCAGAGCAAAGGTTCGAAACGCAGCAGGCGCCAGTTCAACAATATCCCAACCAGCAGTATTCTGGGCAGCAATACCCCCAACAACCACAACCACAGCAACATTATCAGCCGGGAGGATATCCACAGCAAGGAGGATATGCGCAGCAGAGAGGTTATGCACCTCAAAATTATCCTTCCCAAGGTGGCTACCAACAGAGGTTTAGCCCTCAACCTAACCAGAGACTATTTGGGTTAGGACGTCCCTATCAGGGACAGTATCCTTATGGTCAATCTCAGCCCCAGCCTGCTCCGGGTCAGACATATACGCCACCAGTGACTCCAACACCAGCAGAATCCGCTCCAGTAACGGAAGCAGCTCCTGCACCCGAGGTACAGGAGCCAACCGTCATTCAGAGTGAGGCTCAGGTTACTCCAACTCAACCACAGGATTCACAACCAAACTTGGAAGGCAAAACTGAGTAGTTCTATCCATTTAGTTTTTCTCCTCTATATGAATCCACGTATGGCTCTATTTAGATGTTATACGTGGATTTTTTAACTTAAAAAAAGCAACCGCGTAGACTGTGACGATTGCTTATGAGGCACTTATTTTTGAGCTATAGTTATTTTGGCTAATGTTATTTTCTAATATTTTAGTTATCATTATTACTATTATTGGCGTTATTATCTTTCTTGTTACGTAGGAAGGGTTTCACAACAAAATAGATGATTAAAGTTAGAAGTGAAATAATATATCCCCGGTTGGTTTTGATAAGAGTAAGTTTGAGAGAGAGAAGGTTGGATGCCCTGGTGGTAGGATTTGAGAAAGGTGATATAAAAGATAGGCTTATGGCTATACCTTCAGGAAGAAGAGGGCCTGAAGGAAATTCATCTTGGTTGGAACCATTGTTTAAACTCAGGGTTCTATTTGTTCTTTTAGTCCCAAGGTTTAATCTGGTATTACCTTGAGGCTGAGTCATAAGGGAAATCTTTTTTAAGGCTTCAAAATCAGGGAGAGACTGGTAGTTACCTAACAGTGGCCTGTAAAGAGGGCTAGGCGTATACGCCCATTTGACAAGCAAGGCGGTGACAGCCTGCATAAAGATTACAAATATATACCCATAAGGAATATCTATTCTGTAAAAAGGGATAATTAGGGAAGACGCCGGACTGTAGAGTTCGCGGAGGAAAAGACTTTGAGAAGCGAGTATGGATACAGTAACTGGGACAACGAAAGGGGGAGAAGAATCATCAACATCATTTTCTTCATTCCTACCGGTAAAGAAACGATATCTTCCAGTATATTTGCTATTCATTAATATACCGTTTTGCGGTTGTGCAAAAGCCATGGTTGTAATCTCCTATCCCCCTTATAGTTGTTCTTATTTCTTGAAATTTCCTAGGTTAAAACCGTCTGGCAATTTAAAACCTTCAGGTATTTCCATGGAAGGACCATCTTTGCCACCACTGATGTTATTGAGCAGTTGTTGAGCCATATCCTTGAGCTCTTTAGGGAGAGGCAACTGATCAGCACTGGGCATTCCATAGATTGCAGTGGTGATAGTTAGGTTGACGGTAGCCATTATTTTCTCAAATCCCTGTTGTAAGCTGAAGAAATTACGGATGGAGGGGTGGCTTCGCATCAGTTTCATCTTCAGATCTATAAGAGCCAGAGAGTCTTTCTCAGGGACCACCTTGCTGAACATTTGAGCGGTTACCAGGCTCTTTTCTTTCTCCTGATATTCTTCAAATGCTTTTTGAGCTGCTGGATCTTTTTTGATTTCTTCTTCAGCCTCTTTAAGTTTTTGGACTTCGGGACTTTGGAGAAGAGCTTCTCCTAATTCACGCGCTTTTTTAATGTATTCCATAACTATAAATTCGCACCTCCTTATACATCAACTTATGCAGTGTTGCAAGCTAAAGTGCTTTGGAGGAGGTTGTAGATAATATCGGAAACTTAAACTTATCTTAGTATTAAGGAAAAAAGTAAAAATGAGAAGGAATTAACAGAAAGATGTAGAAAAATATTAGATGGATATAGTAGGAGGGTAAATATATGCGGACGTACCGTTTAGAAATAAGGGTTTTACAAATAGCTGTAGTTTTGACAATGATTGTCATGGTATTCGGGATGGTCAATGTCTGGCGAGGGGCATCTGAGATTCCTCCGGTAGATGATCCAGTACAGAATGAAAACACTCCAGGCGTTGATGAAGAAGAACCTGTTGACGAGACTCCTATTAATACTAAGATTGTCTGTCTGGGAGATTCATTCACTTATGGTTGGCCCGGCGAACCCGAGGATGCCTGGCCTCAGAGGGTTGCTGATGTTCTCGAGATAGAAGTGATCAATGCTGGGAAGGTAAGTCAGAATGCATCCGATCTTGTCCAGCGTTTCGATCAAGATGTGAAAGCTAACGACCCAGGCAGAGTTATTATATTTGCCGGAGTGGGAGATGCTATAAGGGACATTCCTTTAGAGGAATACCAAGCGAATATTATGGATTTGGTCAATAAAGCTGAAGCGAATCATATCGAACCTATTTTAGCTTTGCCTATCTCTTTCCCCGGGACTGCTGCACTTAACCAAGCCTACCGCGAATGGCAGATAGGTTATGCCCAAGAGAAGAATATCAAAATGCTTGATTTCCAGCAGGTGCTCTTCGATAGTGATGGGAAAATGATTTCTAGCTACACCAATGATGGAAAATACCCAAATAAAGAAGGCCATAAAGTTATGGGCGATTATGTCGCCGGAGTTCTCAAGTGAGACTAGGGGACGGTTCTGAGTAAAGTAAAGAACCGTCCCCAACTTTATGTCTTTATAAATTCTTAATAAAGTTATAATATGCTTTTTAGGTTTGGGTGGAATAATAACACTAAGAGATAAGTGTTATTATTTTTTTTTGTGAAGGAGTGCATTGGTATGAATGATATTTTGGCGGTACAACTGCAGAATGTGACCAAGAAGATTGGTAAGAAGACTATTATCGATAAGTTGAGCTTAGATATTCTTCCAGGAGAGGTTTTTGGTTTCTTGGGGCCTAATGGGGCGGGGAAAACGACTACTATCAGGATGATGGTTGGGTTGATGGCTATGACTGAAGGAGAGATTTTGATTCATAATAAGAGTATCGCCCGTGATTTTAAGGGAGCTATAGCTAGCGTTGGGGCAATAGTCGAGAATCCGGAGTTATATAATTTTATGTCGGGGTATCGTAATCTAGAGCATTTTGCCAATATGATTCCAGGGATAGGTAAGGATCGTATTATGGAGGTGGCGCGTCAGGTTGGTCTGGAAGGTCGTATCCATGATAAGGTGAAGACGTATTCGCTGGGGATGAAGCAGCGTTTGGGTTTGGCTCAAGCGATATTGCATAAACCGTCCGTTCTTATTCTGGATGAGCCTTCTAATGGGCTTGATCCGGCGGGAATGAGGGAGATGAGGGAGTATCTGCGAGGGTTGGCTATAAAAGATAATACCGCTGTCATTGTTTCTAGCCATCAACTAGCGGAGATGGAGATGATGTGTGACCGGATAGCGATCATCCAAGACGGAAAACTCATTGATGTCAGGGAGAAGTCGGATTTTATCCGTCAAGATGAAGGTGAAAGTTGGTTCTCTTTTAAGATAGATAAGCCAGAAAAAGCTGAAGCACAGATAAGAGAAGCGTTTCCAGACCTACGGATCAACATGGAAGGTGGGGCCATAAAAGTAAGGGCGATAGCTGAGACAGTGGCCGGCATCAATGTTTGGTTGGTTAAAAATGGCTACCTAGTTTATACAATTACCCAAGAAATAAAAACTCTCGAGGATAGATTCCTAGAGGTTACAGGAGGAAGAAAATAATGATTAGACTAATTAAAAATGAGATGGTTAAAATGTTTACCCGTAAGAGTACTTGGGCTATGATCGCTTTCGTAATCGCTTTAACATCTTTTTCTTCAATAGTTATGTATAAAATGGCACCAGAAACGCCAGAAAACTCACGCTCATACTATGAACAGCAAATACAGTCATCTAAACAGGCTCTAGAAACTCCTTTTCTACCTGAGTATCAGAAAGAGGAACTAAAGAAAAGTATCAAGATTAATGAGTATGTCTTAGAAAACAATATCTCAATGGAACCATCCCTGTGGGAACAGGTGCAGGAGAATTCTTCTCTCATATCAGTTATAGCTATTTTCGTTAGTGTAGCTGCGGCCACTATTGTAGCCAGTGAATTCAGCCAGGGGACTATTAAACTATTGCTAATTCGTCCGATTAGTCGGGGCAAGGTGCTTTTGTCAAAATATCTGGCAGTTATGACTTTTGGATTGATTATGATGGCCGTTCTTTTTACAGTGTCTGTTGTTCTTAGTGGAATCCTCTTTGGTTTCGATGGAGCCGCCAAACCGTTTCTTTATATAGGAACCGAAGGTAATGTGGTAGAAGTTGATATTCTATATAAAACTATGGAATCTTATGGACTGAGAAGTGTGGCGATTATTATGTATCCTACTTTAGCATTCATGCTGGCAGTGGTTTTCCGTACTAATGCTTTAGCGCAAGGGCTGACTATCGTATCCATTATCTTGGGACCTCAAGTGGCTACCGCACTTACGAAGTATTCTTGGACGAAGTATCTGTTGTTTGCCCATACAGACCTATCGTTAATCTTAACCGGGAATCCATTTGGTGTATCATTTACTTTTTCAATAATTATTCTTGCTATCTATTTTGTGATCATGAACTTTATATCTTGGTTCACTTTTGCTAAAAGGGATATAGCTGGGTAACATCGAATAATAATTACAATTTCCAAATTTAGATATATGGAGGAATGTTCCTTGGAAAAGCATAAGATACTGGTGGTAGACGATGAGCAGGAGATTGCCGAATTAATCCGTGATTATATGCAAAAAGAGGGGTATGAAGTGATACTCGCTTATGACGGAGAAGAGGCACTTAGACTTTACCGAGAAAGCAAACCTTCTTTGGCCATTCTGGATATCATGCTTCCAGGGATAGAAGGCACTGAAATATGTAGGGTTATCCGTAGCGAATCACCCATTCCTGTAATAATGCTCAGTGCTAAATCTAGTGATATAGATAAGATATTGAGCTTGGGACTTGGGGCTGATGATTATGTAACCAAGCCGTTTAGTCCGACGGAGTTGGTAGCTAGGGTGAAAGCCCAGCTTCGTCGGTATACTATGTTTTCTGGTTCTACTAATATGGAAGGGATTCTTACATTTAATAATCTTAAAATTGATTTCAAAGGATATAATGTTTTCATCCAAGACCAAAAAGTTGAGTTATCAGCCAAAGAATTCGAAGTACTTCACTTGCTCTGCCGACACCCTGGACAGGTAATGACTCGGGAACAGATATTTGATCAAGTATGGGGTTTTAATGAATATGGAGATATTAATACAGTAACTGTACATATTCGCAAGGTTAGAGAAAAGATAGAGGAGGATCCCTCGCATCCTATGTACATCAAAACAGTCTGGGGAGTGGGATATAAATTCGACGGAGGATTATAATGAGAATAGGGATAAGAAAACGCCTTATAATTTCCTTTGTTCTTTTAGCTGTGATACCGATAGCGGTTATTTTGATCTCTCTGGTTGTGACTTTTACTAAGATGGAGGGCCAGGTAGGTAGTGATCCACAGCAAGACCCTGCGCAACAGATTGAGGAGATTAATAATAGCATTGCGATTGTTATTGGGGATAACTATTCATATATAGAGGACTATGATCGGTTCTATTTGGAGTTGGAGCCCTTTATCGCGGAATACCAGCTTCAAGTTCAGATTGTTGATAAACAGAATATACTTTTGTTTGATTCTGACGATAGGACGACCTCTATGAAACCTGCAAGTTCTGATCTAGTAGAGATGCTGGAAAGTGCGGGCCAAGGCTCATCTATATCCAAAATGTTTCTTTATGTTTTTCCGGTTACAGTCGATGGAGAAGAGAAAGCCACAGCTTTAGTCTTGTTTAACCCCGCGGTGGCACCGTTCAATATTTTTATGGATGCCATTAAGGGAATGGTGATCAGTTTCGGGGCGGGTTTCATCACGTTTATCTTATTGATTATTCTTCTTACATGGGATATTTCCAGAACCATTCTTAAACCATTGGCTGAATTAAATAAGGCTACGGAAAGAATTGCTAAAGGGGACCTGGAATTCAACATTCATTATAATAAAAAGGATGAACTGGGTAATTTTGCTCGCTCTTTTGAATCTATGCGTCTCCAATTAAATGAGTCTCTAGCAAAGCAAAAAGTCATAGAAAATGCTCGTAAAGAAATGATAGCCTCTATCTCTCATGATCTGCGGACCCCGATTGCTTCCATCCAAGGTTATGTGGAAGGACTTCAAGATGGGGTGGCAGAGGATGAAGAGACTAGAAATCGTTATCTTTCAGTAATCCGTGATAAGACTGGTCAGCTTAACAGGCAAATTGAGGATCTGTTCGAGTATTCTCGTTTAGATGCAGGACAACTGGAACTAAGGGTTGAGAGTGTTGATAGTCGGACGATTTTTGAAAAAATTCTCCAGGAAGTAGAGCTTAGACATGGAAGTAAAGGTCCATCTCTGAAGATAGTACGCCCTTTGCCTTCGGTCAATGTTCAAGTGGATCCTCAGAGACTGGAACAGGTTATGATGAACCTATTGGAAAATGCTTTCCGCTATGTACCTGAAGAGGGGAGTGTAACTGTAAGGTCTTGGACGGAAGATGCTCATTTAATAGTGGCAATTGAAGACAACGGCCCTGGAATTGCTGAACGACATCTACCCCATATCTTTAACAGTTTCTTTCGAGGGGAAAGATCCCGCTCTAGAAAATCAGGCGGATCAGGGCTCGGCCTAGCCATCTGTAAATATATAATCGAAGCTCATACCGGCAGAATCTGGGTAGAAAGCAAAGAAGGAGAGGGAACGACATTCTTCTTCGCCATCCCTAATAAGTAAAGTTAGTAAAGTTAGTAAAGTTAGGGACGGTTCTTTACTTTACAAAAGTAAAAGAACCGTCCTTTTTTTATGTTTCTATTTTTTTGTGTTTCCGTCGTTATAAAGTAAAGAACCGTCCCCGACTTTATTAGGGCAAGGACTTATTTAAAATTAATCCAAGGATTATCAAGCCGTTAGCTATAGTTCCAACTTTGGCATCGGGCCACCAGATGATTATAAGTATCTGCGAGACAATTACTGCTATTATGACCGCTGACCGCCACCACGGTTGATTAGTGACTAACCCAAAGACAGCTATAAAAAAGAGAGCAACCGCTATGAGCCAGAGTACGCCGAGTACCAATTGTAGGTTGGATGGGATAGCAAATAGAGTTTTGCCTGACAACCCTTCGATTTTAGCAATACCTAATTCATTGACACCACCCATGATATGGATCAAACCATGCAATGCGAGAATTGCTACGAGCAACCATTTGAGCATAAAGAACACCTCTTTCATGAAAGTAATAACTTATAAATAGCTAAAACAGAAACAAGTAGGGTTAACATGGCAGTCAACCGGCTTCTTTTGGTATTAGTAATGAACCATCCTTTCTTATAAATATTTTAAAGTCATGTAAGTATTAGGTTTTCCCCTGTATTATCCCATTTTCAATGTGCTGAATGTGATGCTGGATAAGTAGGTTTTTTTGTTTTTCATCGATTTCATTCTCGATAATCATTCTAATAATAAGGCCGAAAGTTGTTGCCCATATTATTTGAGCTGTGAGTTCGATCTGTTTGTCGTCAGCATTTTTATATTTGTCGATCTGCTTGAGACATTTACAAAGGATTGCCACTGCTTGTCTCTTAGTGGAGGCACCATCAAAAAGTACTGAAGTATGGGCCAAAATATCAGGGGAGCTGTTGAGCATTATGGTCTTGTATTGTTCAGGCATTTGCAATGCTAAATGAATATAGCTCTCAGTCATTTTTCTGATTTTGTCGGTAGGATCTTCTGTAGAGGATTGTACAGATATTAGGAGGGCTACAATTTTTTTGTAACTTTTTTCCATTAAATGTTTGAGAATTTCATCTTTATCTTTAAAGTAATGGTAGATGAGGGAGGGAGAGTATTCTATCTTGGCGGCAATCTTTCGAACAGATAGTTTGTCTATGCCTTCGGAGCTAATTATCTCTTCAGCTGCTGTAAGGATAAGTTCACGTCGGTGATCTACTTCTCGTGCCTTTCGTTCTTTAATACCCAAACTTGTCACCACTTTCAGAACGTTGTTATTATATAGAACAGTGTTCAATATAATTTTATTGCTTGAATAGTGTTGTGTCAATAATAAAGTAAATAAAGTTAGGGACGGTTCTTTACTTTACATTATTTGTAAAGTAAAGAACCGTCCCTAACTTTATTCAGTGGGGTAAGACTGTTAAGACCATTAAGAAAAAGATGAAGCCACTTATGCCACCTAGTAAGGCGCAAAAGGGGTGGCGTTCTGTGGATAAAGGCCATAGTTCGGTGAGAACGAGGAAGGTCATGGCTCCGGCAGCTAGCGCGAGGAAGAAACTTAGGGAGAAGCTGACTAGGCCGAGAGCGATTTTGCCTAGCATCGCCCCCATGGGGGTGAATAAGGCTATAGCCAGGGTAAGAGTTAGGATTTTCTTTTTGCGTATACCTGCCATCAGGAGAGGAGTGGCAGTGGCCATTCCTTCGGGGATGTTATGGAGCGCTATGCTGATGGCTATGAGCATGCCCAGCTTGGTTGTAGATTCTTGGCCTACAGCTATGGCCATGCCTTCAGGGATATCATGGAGAGCTATCCCAGATGCTACGAGGATACCTGTTCTTTTAAGACGAGTTAAGCGAGTCTTAGGGACACTTCTATATCTTGTTTTAAGTAGTTTATCTGCGAACCACATAAAGATGACGCCCAAGGTTAGCCCTAGGATAAACTGCTTAGGCTGCCTATAAGTAAGGGCTAAAGGTATTAGATCTAAAGTAACTACAGCTATCATAACTCCGCCTGCCCCAGCGAGTAAAAACGCCAGCAGACGCTCTGGAGGTTTGCCTAGAAGAAGAACTATGATGCAGCCCGCTGTAGTTGCCAGTCCAGCAATCGTACTTATATATATAAGGTAAAGAAGAGATTGATGATCTAAAAACACTTTTGCCTCCCTTAATAAGACTTAAGAAGCCTGATGAATCCTATTCAAAAAGTAAAAAAATATACTCCCTGTATAGAAAAGTTCGCTCTTGGTAATAACTACCACTAAGTGAATCTTAGAAAAACAGGGAGAGAAATAATATGTTCTGTAGTTTTTGGCAAGAGAGTAATGTGAAAAAAGGTATGAAACGAATGGTTGTGTTTACTGGAATTACTGCGCTGGTTTTCGCGCTATCAGGATGTACTGCCCTGAATTCCAGTGGAGCTACCGATACTATAAAAGATCTTAGTCCAGAAAGCATTATCAGATTCCACGTTATTGCTAATTCAGACAGTGATGAAGATCAGCTTCTCAAATACGAAGTAAGAGACGAGATTTTAAAAGTCGTGGCGCCTCGTCTAGCTGAGTCTAAGTCTTTGGAAGAATCACGGCAGCTACTTGAAGAGATGGAGGAACAGCTTTTAGATATCGCAAATTCTGTTATAGAGAGTTCAGGAACAGATTATGACGTAAATATTAACCATGGAAAACATATCTTCCCTACCAAGTCTTATGGAAGGATTCTACTCCCTGGAGGAGAATATGAGGCCGTAAAGATCGAGATAGGAGCAGCTGAAGGTGAAAATTGGTGGTGTGTGTTATTTCCGCCAATTTGTTTCGTAAATGTGGAGGAATCAACAACTGTAGCTGTGGATGGTAAGCCTGGGATCCCTTTAGACACAGCAGGTAAATTGATCTCTGAGAAAGAGTCAGATAAGATGCCTAAAAAAGATGTTAATAAAGAGGAAAGAAAGCCAAAAGTTAAGTTTTTCTTAGCCCGCTTTTTCCAGTAATAAAGTTAGGGACGGTTCTTTACTTTACAAATTTTGTAAAGTAAAGAACCGTCCCTAACTTTATTTGTCTTATTGCAGAATGCAGGAATAATATAGAGGATGTTTTTTTATTTGTATGATAGAATAGTATTATAATTACTTTGATGTCATAATCTAAGTTAAAGTATGTTAACAAAAAAACGCTAACTTAATAAGTCCGAATACAGGTGCAAAAGTTGCTTAATAGGGAAGCGGGTGAGAATCCCGGAACTGTCCCAGCAACCGTGAAGCTGACGAAATGACGTGAACCACTGCTGAGGTCTTGGATGACCTGATGTTGCGAAGCCTAAGAGGGTAAGATGCGGCAAGGCGGGAAGGTGTCAAAGTAGGATGAAGCGAAGTCGGTAGACCTGCCTGTATGAAAGCTCCTGGGGTTGGGAAGGTGAACGAGTGTTAGGCTTCTATTCATATAATTGGATAGATGTTTAAGATGTATTGTAAGCATAACCATTTCTGGGAGGAAGTGGTTATTTTTATTTATGGTAGGAGAGATTTGATGTCTAGTTTAGATATCGGAGAAGAGGAAAACAAGTGTTGATCTTCATTTCGGGTGGCGTTCGTAGCGGCAAAAGTTCATTAGGGGAGAAGCTGGCTGTTTCTCTGGCGGGAGAGAACAGAAAAATTTACCTGGCGGCGGCTCGTCATTATGATGAAGAGATTACGAAACGTATTAAAGTTCATCAACAAAATCGGGCAGGAAAAGATTTTCTGACGATTGATAAAAGTCAGGATATAGGGGAAGTGGCAGTGACTTTGGAAGCGGCAGATACTGTAATACTTGATTGTTTAGGAACTCTGCTGGCCAATGAGTTGTTTGACCGACCAGAACTGAGTAGCGTAAGTGACAGTGGAACGAGTTCTGAACAGCAAAAATCACAACCTAGTAGCTCTGATTCTGAGCAAATAGGTGAGAAAATCCTTGCTGATCTTTATCTGATCTACGATAAAGTGGCTAATCTTATTGTTGTTTCTAATGAAGTGTTTACTGACGGAGTTCAGTATGCAAAATCGACAGAGGGGTATATTCAAACTTTGGCCAAGTTACATATAAAGCTGGTTGAGGTTAGTGATGGGGCTATCGAGTGCTTATATTCCAGGTATCAATGTCATAAGGGAAGAGAGCAAATCGAAGTTTTAGGGGATTATTAGTAAGAGGGTTATTTATGAAAGATTTTTTATATTCGATAATAATAGCATTTTCCTTTTTCACCATTATTCCGTTACCTATGGTGGAGTGGTCGAGCCGGAGGATAAGATTTTTACCTCTGCTCATGCCTTTTGTGGGGCTAGGTATTGGGTTGCTGGGCTATGGGGTTTACAGCTTGCTAATTACTCTAGATGTCTCGGGATTTACCAGTAGTGTGGCCATGGTGTTATTCTATCTAGTAATCACCGGAGGACTGCATATGGATGGATTGATGGATAGCGCGGATGCTTATTTTTCCAGACAGGGTAAAGAGAGAAAACTGGAAATTATGAAAGATCCTCGGGTGGGTGCTTTTGCGGTCATGGCTCTTGTTTGTTTGTTGTTGCTTAAGACTGCATTGTTTTATGAGATATTTAGCGCCGGTAAAGAAACGGCCATTCTGCTGATTATGATTCCAATATTGTCGCGGACCTTCCAAGCATTTATGCTTTGCCATTTTCCTTATGCCAAGGAGGATGGTTTAGCGGTTATGTACGGCCAAGCTACAGGGCAAAAAACTTCCTATCTGCTTGCTTTGTATTTCGCGCTTACTGGTATAATGATATATTTCCTGCTGGGTGTGACGGCTTTGGTTCTGCCTTTAGCATTAGTGTCGTTCACGGTGTTTTACCATTTTTCTGCTAAGAAGAACTTCGGAGGAATTACAGGAGATGTCGTAGGGGCTTACGTGGAAATGGCGGAGGTTCTGATGGTTGGAGTTTTAGTTATGATATGATTTGTTATTTAAAAAAGTTTGGATGTTGCTTGAGATTTCTAAGTTTGGATGTATGGAGGTGGCAAGATGATTTTCATTTTTGGTGGTAAATATCAAGGTAAGACAGCTTATGCTTTAAAACATTACGGTACCCAACATCAGTACGGTGCGAAACTTAAGGTCTGTGATCTGGCTGAAGCGGGTATGACTGAGATGTATGAGGCGGATGTTATCACGAATATTCAGGAAGGGATTAGACGGATTTTGGCTGAAGGCAATTCACCATTGGATTTTTTTACTGAAAACATTGGCCACTTGGAGCAGAAGATTCTGATAGGTACTGAGATAGGCTGTGGAATTGTTCCGCTGGGAGAAACGGACAGAATCTGGCGGGATGAGACAGGCAGAGTTTACCAACTGTTGGCAAAGAAGGCGCACAAGGTGGAGCGTATCTGGGCGGGCATCCCAGTGACGATTAAGGAGTAAGTTGGGGCATAAGAAGATGAATTGAATCAAGAAGATGATTAACTCATGAAAATGAATTAGCTAGGTTTATAGAATTGGGCTCAATTATGAAATTCGAGGTCCAAGGGATTAAGAAGAAAAAAAGGATAGGGTATTAAAATGGCTTATAATATTTTTCTAATTCGTCATGCTAAAACCCAAGCTAATTTTGAACGACGCTATACAGGCTCTGCTGACGAGCCGTTAGTTGAAGCCGGAATTAGTGAGCTTAGAGAAAAAATAGAATCTGTTTGTTACCCAGTTGTTGATCGTGTCTATGTTAGCCCTATGAAAAGGTGTGAGCATACTGCACGGCTGATTTATCCCCATCTCCCCTTGACGGTTGTTCCCGGTTTTGCCGAATATAATTTTGGAGATTTTGAAGGGAAAACATACGGGGAGTTAAAAGATAATCCTGCTTACGAAAAATGGATTGGGAGTGGCGGATTAGATAAATCCCCTGGGGGTGAAGATATGGAAAGCTATAAGAAAAGATGTTGTCTGGCTTTTGAACAAGTACTGGTTGAAATAAAAGAATTAGGTATTGCTAATACAGCTTTAGTTGTTCATGGAGGAACTATTATGGCGATAATGGAAAAACATGTTCCAGGTGAGAAAGGTTTCTACGATTGGCAGGTTCCCAACTGTGGGTGGCATGAGTTGGTATTTTTACTTTAAATATATTGAAGGAGATGATACATATGGGTCGTGGTTTAAGTATTTCTCGTTTTTCGCGTAGTTCGGTGGTTATCGCAATTATCTTATTATTTATGGTTGCTTCTATATCTGGTTGCAGTGCGAATAATCCAGGTCAAACCCCACAAGCCCCGCAGGAGGAGATAAACGCTACTAAGGATGGTAAGACTGTTTATCCGCTGACTATAGTTGATGATACAGGCACTGAAGTTATTATTCCGGCTAAACCTGAGAGGATAGTTTCTCTTTTGCCTAGTTCTACAGAAATACTGTCTGCTCTTGGACAGGAACCAATCGCTGTTACTCAGTGGGACGACTACCCTGTAGATATTAAAGAAAAGGCTGAGTTTGTTTTTGAAGATGCGCTTAACCCGAACCTAGAGCAGGTTCTGAACCTAGAGCCAGACATGATTATGTTTTGGCTAACATCTCCGGAAGATACCAATATAATCAGGAATTTGGGGATACCGGTTGTGGTGTTTGATGATAAGAATATCTCCGATATATATGAAACCATAGATTTGGTAGGGAAAATCATAGATACGCAAGCTAAAGCCACGGATTTAGTTGAGCAGATGAAAGATAAAGAGAAGGTTATAGAGGATAAGATAGCACAACTTTCTGAAGAACAAAAACGGAAAATTTGGCTGGAAGTGGACAGTAGTTTGTATACTGCCGGTAGTGGGACATTTCTAGATGAGATAATTACCAAAGCAGGCGGTTTGAATATTGCCAAGGATGTCCAAGGTTGGGGACAGTTCAATAGCGAACAGATTATTAACCGTAATCCTGATGTTATTTTAGAGACCTACAGCTATTCCGATAAAAATGTTGTAGATAATATTAAGACTAGGAACGGTTGGGAAAGTATCGAGGCTATAAAAAATGATCGGGTTATTTCGCTGGATAATAATATTATCAGTAGGCAGGGGCCGAGGATAATAGATGGTTTGGAAATGATAGCTCAGGCTATTTATCCTGATTTATTTGATGGGAAATAACATTCGATGAAAAAGAAGAATTATCATTTGCTACTTATGGGACTCATACTTTTAGGCTCGATTCTGATGACACTAAGCATTGGATCTGTACAAGTCCCTGTTGGCATAACTTTTAGAATTTTATTAAATCAGTTGCCTCTTCTGGAGATTGAGCAAGATTGGAGTACAACTCAGGAATCTATTATTGTAGCACTGCGTCTACCTAGGGTTTTCTTGGCGGTGATTGTGGGGGCGATGTTAGCTACTGCGGGGGTGGCTTTTCAGGGGGTTTTACGTAATCCTTTGGCAGATCCCTATATTCTAGGGATTTCCTCTGGAGCAGCTGTGGGTGCAGCGGGAGCTATACTCTTTGTTAACACAGCTAACATTCTGGCAAAAATAGCTTTACCCTTATTTGCTTTCTTAGGAGCAATCCTGTCTTTGCTTATGGTTTTTGCCTTAGCCTGGCGCAGAAACAGAGAGGCAGTTTCCCTTATTTTGGCTGGGGTAGTGATTCAGTCGTTTTTAGGAGCAATTCTGGCCTTTGCCGTCACCATTTCCGGGACTAAGCTTCGGACCATTGTTTTTTGGATGATGGGAAGTTTAGCGGGGAATGATTGGTCAAATATTCTTTTTCTTATGCCTTATCTTATTATTTGCTTTACCCTTATTTATGCATTTTACAGGAACCTTAACATTCTCTCCCTAGGAGAACAAGCAGCCCATCATTTGGGGATGAATGTTGAGAGGATAAAGATTCTTGTCCTGCTAGCGGCTTCCCTTCTTACTGCCGCTGCTGTTTCCGTAGTAGGTATAATAGGTTTTGTGGGGTTAATCGTACCCCATATTGTCAGGCTAATAACTGGACCGGATCATAGGATTCTAATACCGGTATCCTGCCTGGCGGGGTCGGTCTTTCTTCTGTGGTCGGATACGTTGGCTAGGACCTTGATACCGGCTATGGAAATCCCGATAGGAGTTATCACGGCTTTGGCCGGAGCACCATTTTTCGGCTATCTTCTAAAGAAAAGGATCTGAGATTATGTCAAGTGTTTTTGAACTTCAGAATGTATCTTACAAGTACGATGAAAGTCCTATTTTGCAGAATATATCTCTGCAAATCCCTAAAACTCTGATTACGGGGATATTGGGGCCAAACGGCAGTGGTAAAACTACCATGCTAAAAGTGTTAAGTGGTATCTATAAACCCAACGATGGGCATGTACGGCTTAACAATAAACCCCTTGAGGAGTATTCGCGCCCTGAAATTGCTAGACAGATTGCTTTTCTAGAACAGAATAATTCTACGTTGTTACCTTTTACAGTTCGGGAAGTAGTAGAGATGGGCCGTTATCCTTGGTTGAAACCTTTAGCCGCGCTCTCTACCAAGGATAGAGAAATAATTGATTATGCTTTGCAGTGTTTTAATTTGATAGATAAGCAGAATCAAATCGTAGAGACCTTGAGTGGCGGGGAACGGCAGCTGGTTTCTTTGGCCAGAGCCATGGCTCAAGAGCCAAAAATTCTTATTCTAGACGAACCAACAACCTACTTGGATATTGGCCATCAGAGTATGGTGATGGAGTATCTACGCAAGTGGCATGAGAAGTACGGTACTACTATTCTTATGGTTATGCATGACTTGAATCTTTCTAGCCAGTACTGTGACCACCTAATTATTCTGGAACAAGGTAAAACAGTAGCGGTGGGCGGCAACAAAGAAGTTCTTAACGAAGAACTGATATCCAGAACATACAAAGCAAGCTTTTCTATGATTAAACATCCCGTATCAGGGGTACCACAATTCCTGCCCCGCTTCACGGATTAGTCGTAAAGTCGGGTGACGTAAAGTTAGGGACGGTTCTTTACTTTGCATAAAATGCAAAGTAAAGAACCGTCCCTAACTTTACCTAACTTTAACTTTATATGTGCCCCTCTGTCTGCCTAAATGCCGAGGATTTCTTTGAGTTTGCGGGCTTGGGTGCGGCTGACGGGGACTTCGCTTCGTTCTTTGTCCTCAACTACTACGGTATAGGTTCCGTTGAAGTAAGGGATGAGTTCTCTCATTTTGCGAATATTGACCAAGTAACAGCGGTGGGTGCGAAAAAAGGAGTTGGAATCAAGACGGGCTTCCAATTCTCTTAATGTAAAGCGAGTCAGATATGATTCGCTTTCTGTTTTTATAAATACATTATCCTTGTCGGTAGAAATGAAGATGATTTCTTCTGGGCGGATAAGAATGGTTTTACTGTTTTGTTCGGCAGGAATAACTTCTAATGGCTTTAGGTCTGCATGTTCTTTTTGGCGTGGAGTGGTTCTAGCAGGTTGAGGACAGTTTAGCTTCTTGCGTTCCCGTACTGTTCGCAGGGCTTCTTCTAACCTCTTAGGATGAATGGGCTTAAGAAGATAATCATAGGCATGAACGTTGAAGGCATCGAAAGCGTATTCTTCATGCGCTGTGGTAAAAATAATTGCTGGTGAATCAGGTCGTTCCGAGAGCTGTCGGGCTAGGTCTATTCCGTTTAAGCCGGGCATGTTGATGTCCAGAAAGATGACGGAATATCTAACATTGTCGATAAGTTCTAAAGCTTCTAGAGCATTGTCTGCCTCTCCCACTATCTGTACGTCTTCGAAAGACTGTAAAAGATAGCGTAGTTCTTTGCGAGCCGGAGACTCATCGTCAACTAGCAAAGCACGCATTTTCATAATAAAAAACCCCTCTTTTAATTCTATTTTTGTTGGACAAAGCATATTTGTATTTTATAAGAAAATTTTTCTTATGCTTATAGTTTTGTTTGAGGAAGGAGATGTTCAGATGCAGAAGGCAAAGTGGTTATTTATTTGTATCCTATGTATTGCTGCGATCATGATGTTGGTTGGATGTAATATCTTGGATAGTCTTGTTAAAGATGGCGGTGGTAGCGCCCCTCTGGGGCAGATTCTAAATAAGAACGATGAAGTAGGTGAGAATGCTCTGCCTGTAGCCACGGAGCCTCAGGGTGAGCAAACGGTAAAGCTTTACTTTGCCGATAAGAATGGTGAGGTGCTTATTGAACAAAGCAGAACCATTCCCAAAACTTTAAGCCTAGCTAGAGAGACTGTCAACCAGTGGCTGTTAGGGCCTGCGGGCGACTCTGATTGTTACCCTGTTGTTAGTCCTGATACTGATTTGTTGGATATTAGTATCAAAAATGGAACCGCCACTGTTGACTTAAGTAAGGAGTATCTTCAGCCATACAGCAATGTTACGGCAGAAATAGCTCTCTATGGATTAGCAAATACCGTGGCGCAGTTTTCTACGGTTCAACTGGTAAAAATCAGAATAGAAGGTCGAGAAATAAAGACATATCGGAGCATAGATCTCGGCCAATTAAGATTTCG
This sequence comes from Gracilibacter sp., assembly GCA_024637055.1. Classification (GTDB taxonomy): domain Bacteria; phylum Bacillota; class Desulfitobacteriia; order Desulfitobacteriales; family Syntrophobotulaceae; genus Gracilibacter. The sequence continues at coordinate 37,919 of JAGXFZ010000016.1, forward strand.
AAATGATATTATAGGATATTCTTCTGGCACTGTATCTCGGCAAGAGTCAGATAGTGGATCTTCAAATGATATGGTACAGGAGGCGGTTAGGGATAACGATAAAAATTTGGAGGAAGCGAATCCTTCACTGTCCCCTAGTTCCAAAAATCTATTTTTGTGATTAGAAAAATGCCTAATAAAATTATATTATAGTTCAATCCATATAAAAAGGGAAAAATATTGGGTTACTGAAAATTTAATGTAGCATTTATTTCCGTAATATGGTAATATTATGGATACAAAAAGAGAACATTATAAATATTGTGAATATTATCACGGAGGTGGGAGAAAAAATGCTAGATAATAAGGAGTTAGCAGGCCACCTGGATAGTTTGTTGCAAAGAATCAGTAATTCAACTCACAAACAAAAAAGCTTTTTCGCTGAAGAAATCGGGATTTCCAGGCAGCAATTCGATGTTTTATGTATTATCTATGAAAAAGGTCAGGTTACTATGGGGGATCTATGTAAGGAGATATCCTCTGCTTGTAGCACGGCTACAGATTTGGCTGATAAGCTGGAAAAGGCTGGCTATGTAGAACGTATCCGAGAAAAGAGGGACCGTAGAGTTGTAAGATTGAATATCCTGGTCAAAGGAGAAAAATTGGTAAAAACGGTTATCAGGCGTAGAACTGAAACGTTAAGCGATATATTAGAATCCTTTGATCAAGAAGACAGGATGAGGATGATATCTTGTTTGGAGACTCTTACAGATAAGTTCGAAAGACTATGAAGAAGAAAAATAATAATTGATTTGTTCTAAAAAACTATCAAATAGAAGAGATATTTACCATAACTAAAAAGGGATTAAAACATTTTTGTCGAATAAACTTTCGGAGACAAAAATGTTTTTGTTTTAAATACTATAAGTGTTAATATACGTATTAGTACAAATATACAGGTTGATGAGGATACTTATGAAACGATCTGAACTGTTGGCTAAAATAGAGCAAAAGGATTATATCACTTCCAATCACTGTCGCAAGACTGCTTATTATGCTATAAAGCTTGGTTATACTATGCGGCTAAATGAGAAAGAAATGACGGTCTTAGAGCTTTCGGCAGCGTTACACGATATTGGCAAGATTAATGTTCCGGATGCTATTTTACTCAAGCCAGATGTACTAACAGAAAAAGAGTATGATATCGTTAAAAAGCATTCCATCTGGGGTGCAGAGATTTTTGAAGTTGTTTTCTCCGGTGAAGAAGTTAGTTTTGAATTTCAGAAAGAGTTTAAAAGAGAAACTATTTTTGTAACCAATACGATTCGTCATCATCATGAAAGATACGATGGTAAAGGTTATCCAGATGGTCTAAAAGGCGATAAGATTCCTATCTATTCTCAGATAATTTCTGTGGCCGACGCTTATGATGCGATGACATCGGATAGACCTTATCGGCAGGCGATGGAGACAAAAAATGCGATTGATGTTTTAAAAAGTGAAAAAGGTAAACAGTTTAGACCACAAATTATAGATATATTTATTAAATCTGTTATCCCTAATTCATTAATCAGTGCTTCTTTTGCAAAATAGCTGCAAGTAGAGTTGTACCACAACCAATTGACTGGATTTTGGAGTCAAACCAAGGAATCCCCATGGATCCTTCGTTCGGCTCTTTTTATTTTGCGTACAGTTCAGAATGAGGTATACTAATAATTAAAGCATGTTTTTGGAGGCTAATGTGAAAGAGATAAGTGTTCAGGAGATTATAAGGGTGGTTGAAGAACTCTGCCTAGAAGCTAACTGTGTCCTAAATCAGGATGTAGTGGATGCTCTTCAGAGTGCTCTAGTTACGGAGGAATCACCTCAAGGCAAGGAAGTTCTTGGGCTTCTGCTGCAAAATGCCGAGATTGCAGAGAAAGGTAGTATCCCTATCTGTCAGGACACAGGTATTGCAGTACTTTTTGTAGAGGTGGGACAGGATTTACATATTACCGGAGGATCTATTACGGAGGCTTTAAATGAGGGTGTGCGCCGTGGATATAAGAAAGGGTTTTTGCGCAAATCGGTCGTAGCTGATCCTTTTAGTAGAGAAAATACCCGAGATAATACACCTGCTGTCATCCATTACGATCTGGTTGAGGGTGATAAACTAACTGTGACGCTTGCTCCTAAAGGGTTTGGCAGTGAGAATATGGGCGCTCTGCGGATGTTGAAACCCTCCGATGGTCTAGCTGGGGCGATGGATTTCGTGGTGGAGACGGTAGATAAGGCTGGAGCCAACCCCTGTCCACCTATCGTGGTCGGCGTTGGTGCAGGTGGAACGATGGAGAAGGCTGCCTACTTAGCAAAAAAAGCATTGTTAAGAGATATTGGAAGTGCGAATGAGGATCCAGAATTAGCTAAGGTGGAAAAGGAACTTCTGGGAAGGATAAATGATTTGGGTATAGGGCCTCAAGGATTTGGAGGCAGGACTACGGCTTTGGGAGTAAACATAGAGGTTTTTGGGACCCATATAGCGGGATTACCGGTGGCGGTGAATATAAACTGTCATGTGGCTAGACATCGCACGATAACTCTAACAGGATCGCCATACTCCGCGCGATAACTCTAACAGGCTCGCCGCACTACCAGTATCTCACTCAGTAAGTCAGTAAGGCTTTATTACGTGACACAGCTAGAATTAGTTCGAACATAGAACATAGAACATAGAATATCGATCATCGAACTTCGATCTTCGATCTTCTAATAGGGGATTAGGATGTCTGAGCAAGCGAGAAGGCTCTCTACACCAGTAGATACGGAAACGGCGAAATCATTAAGATATGGTGATAAGGTTTTGCTTAATGGAATTATCTATACGGGCAGAGATGCTGCTCATAAGAGGATGATCCAGGCACTTGAGAGAGGCGAAGAATTGCCTTTTGACCTTAAAGATCAGATTATATATTTTGTAGGTCCTACACCTACTCCACCAGGCCGGGTGATTGGATCAGCCGGACCAACTACGAGTGGCAGGATGGATGCGTATTCTCCGCTCCTAATTTCTCAAGGCTTGAGAGGGATGATTGGTAAAGGATTGCGCTCAGATACAGTAATTGAAGCAATGAGGAAACATGGTGCAGTTTATCTTGGAGCCATAGGTGGAGCAGGGGCTTTGTTGGCGGGTTGTATTAAAGAGGCCGAAGTTATTGCGTACCCGGACTTAGGTCCAGAAGCTGTTCACAGACTGGTTGTAAAAGATTTTCCTGTTACTGTTTTAATAGATAGTCAGGGTTGTAATCTCTATGAGATAGGACAAAAAGTATATAGAAGGTAGATCATAGCACAGCTATAGAGAATGAGTTGGAGGATAGATAGAAAGATGGAGAGCATTCGTAATGCAGAGCAGGTAGTCCGACGTGTCTGGAGTTTTTCTAAGGCCTTGGATCTTGCTCTTATAGATGAGGAAGTAAGAAAAGGTTTCGAAATTGATGTCGGTTACCGACATGGTGAAAGAGTAGGCTACATGAGCGTGAGGCTTGGGTATATCTTAGGGATGAGGGATAGAGATCTTTTTCTGTTGCTTATTGCTGGACTTATGCATGATATAGGTGCAGTTGGAGGATTTGCCGAGTATCACGGGAATCCCAGGCTTATGACACTGCATTCGGAAATAGGTGCTAAAATAATTAAAAATTTTCCATGTGGGGATATTCTAGAGGAAGCTTTAAAATTTCACCATCAGACTCCATGTGATACTGATCAGTCTGAGTCCCTAATGGCTAAGATTATCTCGCTAGCTGATAAAGTGGACATTATTATGGGCCGTCATATGACGAACTATAAAGATAGAGCCAGAACCTTAAACCATGTCAACGGACTGGTAAATACAGAATTCTACCCGGAAGTAGCTCAGGCGTTTGTTAAATTAGCAGGTGAAGAAGCTTTTTGGCTATATCTTAATGAAGGAGAGCTGCTTGAGCCAACCTTGGAGTTTCTTTTTAGACGCAAAATTATCCAGGATTGCAGCGAGTTAGATGGAACATGTAATATAATGTATGGTGACCACTTTACAGACCAACTCGCAGAAATCTTCGGGCATCTGATCGACCAAAAGAGTGCTTTTACAGGAAGGCATTCAAGGTCAGTAGCGGAAGCTGCTGTAGCCCTAGCAGAAGGCCTTGGCTGGAACTCAAAGGATGTTAGGGATATGAGGCTGGCAGCTTTCCTTCATGACCTCGGGAAATTGGCTGTTCCTCGGAAGGTTTTGGACAAGCCGGGAGCTCTTGACGAAGAAGAGATTCAGACCATTAGGACTCATACATACTATACGTATAATCTGCTTTCGGCCGCGGATTTTTCTGAGAATATCGTAAAATGGGGAGCGTATCACCATGAACGGTTGGATGGAAGAGGGTACCCGTTCCGCCTGCAAGCGGATGATATATGTACTGGGGCGAGGTTGATGACTATAGCCGATATCTTTACGGCTTTGACGGAAGCAAGACCATATAGGGATGCATCGTCCAAAGAAAAAGCTATACGTATCATGGAAAAAGGAGTAGGCTCAAGTGTGGATAGGGAACTGTTGGGGTTTGCGAAGAGAATTTTGATTTAACCTATATATTGCTAAAATCTATACCGATGTAGGAAGTGATTACTTGTTTTACTCTTTTGAACTGGAAAAATATCTCGAAGATTTGTTGCCCCCTAGGGAGGAGCTTCTTTTGGAAATGGAGAGTGTTTCATTAGAAGAGACTATCCCGGTGGTTACTCCTACTGTAGGGCACTTCCTAGAGCTTATGGTGGAGGTCAGCGGAGCACGTGATATTCTGGAGATCGGGACGGCTATTGGTTATTCTACTGTTTACCTAGCAAGAGGAGCGAGGAAGACCGGAGGAAAAGTGCTGACTGTGGATATGAATAAAGGTAGAGTGGAGAGGGCAAGTCGCTACCTGGAGAGAGCTGGTCTTGGGGATTTAGTGGAAATACACGTGGAAAACGCTTTGAAGTATTTGCCTAAAGTGACGAAATCTTACGATTTTATCTTTGTGGATGCTGCTAAAGGGGAATATCCTGAATACCTAGATTTAATCAGCCCGCTTGTCTCACCTGGGGGTGTTATGGTTGTGGATAATGTTCTTTTTAGAGGCTGGGTGGTACCAGGAGCTGTGTACGATCTAAAGTATGAGAAAATGGTGACGGCTATGCGAGGTTTTCTTGACAGGCTTAATCATTTACCAGGTTTTAAGGTAAGTGTCCTTCCGTTTGGGGATGGCTTAGCTATAGCGCGTAAGTGTGAAGTATAAACAGAGAACGGCTCGATAGAATTGTGAAGATAAAACAGAGTATCATACATATATAGTTATTTAAAGTTTTGGGTAGTTAAGGAGAGTTCTATGTTTAGTAAAAAAACTGCTGCTTGGTTTCTCTCGTTCATAAGTGCTTTGGTACTTATCGTGATCATCTTATTAACAGTAATTGAATATAGGGCATTTGACCTTGACTTTTTTGAAAAGGAATATAGCAAGTTGAATAGTGCCGAAGTGATTGGGATGTCTGAACAAGACCTTATGCAAACTACTGAAGGGTTGTTAGCATATATAAAGGGAGAACGTAATGACTTGAGTATTCAGGCTAATGTAAAGGGGCAAGATAGACAGGTATTCAATCAAAAAGAGATTGAACATATGGTTGATGTTCGGATGCTCTATTTAACGAGTAATCAGATTAGGAATATTGGAATAGGGGTTCTTTTTTGCTTATTATTAGGGGTGAGGTTGCTCACTCACAAGAGATATTTACAATACTGGTCAGGAGGTTATCTTGCTGGAGGAGGAACATTGATAGGATTGTTAATAGCTCTGGCCTTGATCGTAGCCCGTAATTTCCGCTGGTTTTGGGATAACTTCCATTTACTAATATTCACGAATGACCTTTGGATGCTTAACCCAGAGACGGATATCCTTATTCAGATGGTGCCAGAGCAATTCTTCTTCGATTTAGTTGTAAGTATATTGGCTATTACAACTGGAGTCATAATAGCCTTAGGCTTGATAGCAGGTTTAATCCTGCGTAAAAAGAAGAAAGAAGGGTTTGATCTTTAAAAGCATCAAATAAACGATATTCGTAGAAGATATATTGTAATGGATATATTTTTATAGGATATATGTTAATGGAAATTTTAACGGATATTATTGTATGATTGATTTAGCTATTGATAGTAGTTTCACTTTTTTGGAATACTTAGAATTGAAAATGAGAAAGGATGTAGTTATTTAATGTCAAGACATAATGAAAGAAAGCCGGATGAAATCCGTCCTGTGAAAATTACCAGAGGATATACCCAAGTTCCTGAAGGATCTGTACTGATCGAGATGGGTAATACGAAAGTGCTTTGTACTGCCACTGTAGAGGAAAGGGTTCCTCCTTTTCTTAAGGGTGCAGGTAAGGGCTGGGTAACAGCCGAATATTCCATGCTTCCAAGGGCAACAGATATTCGTAATCAACGTGAGTCTACCAAGGGGAAAGTTGGAGGACGGACCATGGAGATTCAGAGATTAATAGGAAGAGCGCTACGCTCTGTAGTAGACTTAAAGAAACTAGGAGAAAGAACAATCTGGTTGGATTGTGATGTTTTGCAGGCGGATGGCGGAACGAGGACGGCTTCCATAACCGGTGCTTATGTAGCGCTATCTGATGCGGTGAAATATCTGATTGATAATGAGTTAGTGAAACAAAATCCTTTAGTAGAGAGCATAGCAGCGATCTCTGTAGGTAAGATAGGGAACGTTGCAATGGTTGATTTGGATTATGAAGAGGATTCTAAGGCTGAGGTCGACATGAATATTGTCATGACAGGATCAGGTAAATTTGTTGAAATCCAAGGTACTGCTGAGGGCAAAACCTTCGACCGTGTAGACTTAGATAATTTCCTAACCCTAGGTGAACTCGGTATCAAGAAACTTATTGAGTACCAGCAGCAGGCCTAAGTAAAGTCAGTAAAGTCTCATTTAAAGTCAGCATAAAGTCAGGGACGGTTCTTTGCTTTACATAAAGTCAGGGACGGTTCTTTGCTTTACACTTCAAGTAATTTCTATTGATGGTTCTTTGGTAAAAACGTCTCATTTGCTAGAGTAAGGACTATTTAAGCTTGACCGAAGTGAATATTTACGTGAAGTTAGCCTTGTTGAAGTTAGGGACGGTTCTTTACGTAAAGTAAAGAACCGTCCCTAACTTTATAACACCGGAGGATATTATATGAAGATTTTACTCGCTACGGCGAATAGCGGGAAGGTTAAAGAGCTAGAGGAGATGCTGACGGGTATGGATATCACGGTGCTGTCTCTTAGCGATTTTTCAGATTTTCCAGAGATAGAAGAGACGGGTAAAACTTTTGCTGAGAATGCTTATCTAAAGGCAAGGAAAGCTGTTGAAATCACGGGTCTTGTTTCTTTAGCTGATGATTCGGGTTTAGAAGTAGATGTTCTGAATGGAGATCCAGGAGTTTTTTCAGCAAGATATGCCGGAGAACCGAAAAGTGATGAGCGTAATATTGACAAGCTCCTCGAGCAAATGGAGGGAGTGTCTGAATCTCAAAGGAATGCGAGATTCCGCTGTTCTCTGGCAGTGGTAGCACCTGATGGCCGAGAATTCCTAACGGAGGGCACTGTAGAAGGTAGGATTATATTGGCCAGGTCAGGCTCGGGTGGGTTTGGTTATGATCCGGTGTTTTATCTGTCAGAACTGGATAAAACTATGGCTGAGCTTTCAATGGGAGAGAAGAACAAAATATCTCATAGGGCGATAGCTTTTAGTAAAGGGGTGCCGATTATCAAAAGACTTATAGAGGGCGCCATACGGACAGAAAGGAGGGGCTAATGTGGAAAAGATACTGGCCATATTCACAGGCGGAACGATAGGTAGCAAAAAAACGGATAAAACAATTAACATTGACGACAATGCAAGTTATTATTTACTTGATCTGTACAATAATAGTGAGCAGAAAAAAGAAGTGTTATTTGAAAAAGTTCAGCCACTGAATATTCTCAGTGAAAATCTTATCACCAAAGATTGGCTCGTTTTATATGAAACGTTAAGCCAATTAGACTTATCCTCATATAAAGGGATTGTTATAACTCATGGTACAGATACTTTACCATTTACGTCTGCGGCAATGAGTTATTTATTCCATTGGAGTCCTATTCCAATAGTTATTACCGCCAGTAACTATCCTCTAGGAGATGAGAGAAGTAATGGCTTGAGAAATTTTGTCAATTCGGTAGAATTTATTCTAAACGATAATATCCCTGGCGTCTTCGTTATCTTTGAAAATAATAAGGGAGAGTCAATCGTACATCTAGGCACTAGACTAATCCAAGCCTCACCATTTACACACGAGTTTGATAGCGTTGACTCTATAATTTTTGGAAAGATGGAAGATTATAAATTTATAAGATACGAGCATTCATCTAATCCTTTACTGGAAGAATTGAAAAAACCAATAAAGAGAGTTAGTTTACCTAGAATCAATTTTGCTAATGATATAGTCTATATCAAACCGTATCCGGGTTTAAATTATCAGTATTATGACTTTTCGGCGCAAAAACCAAGCGCCATCATACATGACCTCTATCATTCAGGAACAGCTTGTACAAGAAAGGATGATAGGTTCCAACATTCTCTGCTACAGTTTACTGAAGATTGTATAGACAACGATATTGAAGTATTTATTGCCCCAATAAAAGATGTATCCGGTGATCTGTATATATCTACGAATGAGATATTAAAAGCAGGGGCACATTCATTAACTAATATGTCTATAGAAGCATCAATAGTTAAACTGATGTTAGCTTATGGCAGTTACTCAGATGAAAAAAGTGTTTTTAATATTATGAGAAAGAATTTTTTCTATGAATACATCCACGTTGAAAATAATTAAATAACCAAGCATTCAATTAAGAAAAATAACAGAAAAAAAGTTCTCGATATATTAGAAAATATAGTGTATAATCTAATATTGTCGGTTGATGTTAGGCATCTCAAAATGTAAATATTTTTAGCTTGACTTGGTATTTTACATGGGATATACTATTCAATGTCACAAAAACGACGGGGTATAGCGCAGTTTGGTAGCGCGCCTGCCTTGGGAGCAGGAGGCCGGGGGTTCGAATCCCTCTGCCCCGACCATTTGTATTTATACAGGAGAAGGCGCCTGTAGCTCAGCTGGATAGAGCATCTGCCTTCTAAGCAGGTTGTCGCACGTTCGAGTCGTGCCAGGCGCGCCATTAACACGTGGTTCGAGTTCGAGGTTCGATTATACTATGGTGGATGTGGTGAAGCGGTTAACACACCGGATTGTGGCTCCGGCACTCGGGGGTTCAAGTCCCCTCATTCACCCCAAATAAAAAACGAATGCTCCATCGCAAAGATGGAGCTATTTTTATATCTGATAAAGAATGAGGGGACTTGAACGGGCGGATAAAGGAAATGCGACCTATGGGAGCATTTACCCGCCCCGGCGTGATAGCGGCGAAGCCGCGGAGCAAGTCCCCTCATTCACCCCAAAAGAAATTTAAGCTTTATCGGAAGATATGGCTTTTTTATGTTTGCGAGGCATGTTGCCGAGCCGATGGTTTGAAAGAAAACCTGTCACCTAGCTAATGGGAAGACAAGCTGTAAGCAAGGGCGTTTTCGGTGACGAAAGGGTCTGAAGGAAGCTGATGGCGGTTGTTGGAACGGAACGAA
>JAGXFZ010000017.1 GCA_024637055.1 Gracilibacter sp.
ACCGGCTGACTCATAACTGTGAAATCTTCAATATGACTGGCGAAAGTTATAGACTTAAACATAGAAATACAATTCTTAAAGGTTAGAAAAACAGGTAAAATTATTTGCCAAAATTCAGCCAAAAGTACTTGCCGTTTACAAATATTACCGAAAGGTGATAATTTACCCATCCAATCGGGGAATTGAAGTAATCCTCCAAGGTAAACAACAAAAAATGAGTAACCTAAATAAAGCCAGATTAAGCTCGTTGTTTGCGGTATAAAGCCAATCAACAACACGGCGAAACCAGTCATTACCCAAATTGCTGGTAAATAAACCATAGCAGCCTTAAAGAGTGCACTAAAGGCAATAGGGGCATCCATTGTAGCTGTTCCGGCAGACCACAGACCAATTACCGACAGTAACAGCATGAAAACTCCAACAACTAGGGAGATAAACAAATAACCACTCATTAAACGATTACGAGATACAGCTCGCGCTAATAAGTGTTCCGTACGATTGTTTTTTTCTTCTCCTTTAAGCTTTAAAATCCTTATCAGAGGTGGGATGGTACAAATCATAGCAATGATAGACATCAGCATAGTTAAAAATTGTTCTGTTAACGTAAATCCTGCGTTTGCTGGTAATAGATTTCTCATCATTTCATTGCCTTCAATAAAGGATTCTAAATCCCCTAACACAGATCCATAAGATATGCCCAGAATAAGTACCCCAACCGCCCAAGCAATAATACTTGTCCCCTGCAATGTTAAGGCAAGACCAAACGGACTTTGCAATAAGGCTGAAGCATATTTTCTACCTGGTTTTGCTGGTAAAAATCCAGCTCCCAAATCACGAATTGCATTTAAATAAAGGGCAAATATCACTATAATAAGGGCCACACCTACTGTTAGTAAAATTGGCCACCAGTAATTATTTACATACACCTCAGACCCTAAAATCCAACCAAGTGGTGAAAACCAGGATAGAGTTTCGCTGCTGACATCACCGACTGCTCGGATAAGATAGGAAAGCCCTAATACCATAAAAGAAAAGCCAATGGTGCCTCTTGAATTTTCTGAAAGCTGCGCAAATAAGGCTGTAATTGCTGTAAAAAAAATTCCTGTTGCACCTAAGGCAGCTCCATATAACAGCGAACCGTTCAAATCTATGCTCTCAATACCGAGCGCATATAAACCAAAACTTACCATCAATGCCAAGACTATATTGGCTCCAAACAAAACAAAGGTGGTGGCACATAGATTTGATAAACGCCCAGCGGGGAGCGAACGAATCATTTCAGTACGACCGTCTTCTTCATCGTTACGGGTATGACGCGTAACAAGTAGAATACTCATAATAGCCACAGCTATAGCGGTGAAAAGCAACATTTGATGAGACATCATCGCTCCAGCCGTATAGTTATCTAATCCATATCCAGGACCTACCATTGCTGTCATAGCAGGATTGCGCATGGTTTCAGCAATGGCTTGTCTGTCTAGCTCAGTCGTATATAAACTGGATAAGGCTGGAGCAGTTATAATTGTAATAAAAGTTATAGAGACTAACCAGATTGGAAGGCGAATACGATCTCGGCGTAAAATAAAACGAGCAAGTATTCCCGTATGATAGTACTGATTGTACATTATGATGCACCTCCACCCCCTATACTTGGAGTTTCTTCGACTACTTCATAATGACGCAAAAATAAATCTTCTAAATTTGGTGGCGAACTTTCTAATTTTATAACATCAAATTGACTCACATATTTAATAACATTACTTAATTCTTCTCCATCTACTTGGAAGAAAAAGCCTTGGTCCTGCTTTTCAATATCATAAACACCTTTTACTCGATTTAGGGCTGTAATTGGTTGTTTTGTCTCAATAAGTAAACTTATTCTTGTTAAATGACGCAACTCGCTTAAAGTACCCGTCTCAATAATTTTACCTTGACGGATGATACCGATTTTGTCACATAGCTTCTCCACTTCAGATAAGATATGACTGGAAAGCAGGACACTTTTTCCTGAGATTTTGGCATCCATTATACATTCTTGGAAAACTCTTTCCATCAGCGGATCAAGTCCTGATGTCGGTTCATCTAAAATATAAAGATCTGCATCCGATGAAAAAGCAGCCACCAAGGCCACCTTTTGTCGATTACCTTTGGAATAGGTTTTGCATTTTTTTGTTGGGTCCAGATCGAACTTCTGAATAAGCTCTTCTCGACGGCTTTTATTATTGGAACCACGCAGCCTTACAAATAAATCGATAACTTCACCACCAGTGAGATTACTCCATAAGTTTACATCACCAGGCACATAGGCAATTCGCTTATGAATCTCAACGGCATGATTCCAAACATCTTTACCGAAAACTTTCGCTTCACCCTCACTTGCTTTTAGGATACCAAGTAAAACACGGATTGTGGTAGATTTACCAGACCCGTTGGGGCCAATAAAGCCATAAACTTCACCTTTATTAACTTCAATGTTAACTCTATCTAAAGCAGTAAATTTGCCAAACCTTTTGATTAAATCACTTGTTTTTAGAACTGTCATCTTATTACCTCCTCATATAAAGTAGTATTGTTTTTAATGTTGCAAGATATTCAGAAGAGAAGGTCAGACAGAGGCAGACGGATGGACAGGGACTTGTCTGGAAAAAAATATAAAGGAGCTAGCCGAGCGTTAATTCGCCTGGCTAGCTCCTTTTTAGCATTTAAGCAATTACCGGGGATTAAAGAACCTGGCATCCACATTAACTAGGTCGGAATAATATACAAAGCAATCAGGGGAATTCTGCGCCAAGAGTTGGGTAGAACTGTCAACAAGAATTAGGCTGTGGTTAAAGTTTTCATCGTTTCTACCCGTTTTTCCGGTACGTACCTGAAGAATACCTCCAAGTTCAAGCTGTGAAATTGAATCAACTACTTCACCGTTAATCCCCTGTCCCTGAGATGAGGTAGCATAATCCCAGAAGTATTCTACATTTTCCCAGGCGGGAGAGCCGCCGCCTTCTCCTGCGTACCACTGGGATGTCATATTTTCCCGTTGTATCCCAGTCTGTTCACCGGTTCCTAAACCGTAAAGAACCGATTGAGAGATGAAGTTTGCACAGTTACCTAACCAGTCTTCAATGCTATAATAGGCAGGATTACGCGATTCTGTAAAGGTCTTCGCATATTCAGCCGCTCGGGCACCATCGTAAGAACCATTAGCTAATGGAGTTGCTTTAGGAGAAGAAGCACTTGCAGAAAAGCCACGAAATTCTTCTTGCAGATCTGTCAACATTTCCTCCTTAGTAAGCAAAACAAGGTTATTGTTTTGGTGGAATCTACGTGTCGCACCTGGAAAATAATGAAACGTAATTTTCCATACACCATTAGTCTCTCTGAGACGCATTGTATGCTGGGAATTTACAGCCATAAATGGAGAATAACCTCGCCCTTTTTCTCCAGTAATAGTAAAATGCACAATTACCTCATCTTCATTAACAAGGCCTCTCCTACTCCAGAAATCCATTCGCTGATCCCTAGGTTCCTTATCGTAAGTTATGGTATAAGGATACTTTGTTGTTTCAACATAACTGAGTTGGTGCTGTTTAATTAATGCCCTACGTTGAATTAGGGTTTCCAGCCATACTAGCGAATTACGAAGCCGCGCTTGATCCATATCTAATAGATAACTAATGTCTATGTATTGCAGACCAGTATAAGCCATGTACTGTTGTTCGAAAAATTGCTCAATGGTTTCCTCCATTGTTAACGGGTGAGCGGGTGTATATACGACAGTTTCTCCTATGGCTGGACTTCCTTGAAAAGGAGGTTTAGGGGACTCATCGGAAGGTGTACGGTTTACGCTATCAGCAGAACAAGCTGATAAGAGAAGTGTTATGCTTAATAACAATATAAATAAAAATCTTTTCATAACGAGTCCCCTTTATTATTTAATATAGTCAATTGATTTTACCACGTCTCGTTATTATTATGTTAATCCAAAAAAAAGTTATCCTGAAAAACTAACTAGGTAAACGAGAAAATGTAATTGCAGTAGAGATTATTATAGAATTTGCTATACATAAAGGATATAATGTAAAAATTAGTAGCTATTTAACAGATAATAAAGAATATTGGAGGATAAAAAGTGAGTATAAGAATAGTAACGGATAGTGGTTCAGACCTATTAAAAGAAACTGCAGAAAAGTATAATATTGAGATAGTACCTTTAAAAATACAGTTTGGTGAAGATGTTTTTGTAGATGGAATAGATATAGATAATGAATTGTTTTACAAAAAAATGGCTGAATCTAAAAAAATACCAATCACAGCTCTTCCGTCTCCCCATGATTTCATGAATGCGTTTAAAAAGATAGGACCGGAAAATGAAATAATTTGTATAACAATTTCCTCGGTAACTAGTGGGACTAATCAAAGTGCACATCTGGCTAAAGAAATGCTGCCTGAATATAAAATCGAAATAATTGATTCTCTACATATAAGTATGTCGACAGGAATGTTAGCGTTGAATGCTAGCAAAATGGCTCAAGAAGGCATAAGCATGGAAGAAAAAAGCAACTTAAAGGTGTTTTGGAATTAATTGAAATGGCTGGTAAGGATTTAGTGAAACTTCCGCTCTATATCTTACATGCAATGGCTCCGGAAAATGAATTGGATTTTTTACAAGCAGAAATAAATAAAAGATTTAACCCAAGAGAAATAATAATCTATCCCCTAGGTCCTATTATGGGATCTCATGGAGGTTTCCGAGCAATAGGGATAGCTTTTTAACAATCACTTAACATCAATTAGTATCGAGTAACATATAAAGAAATTAAAACCCAGAGTGTTCATTTCAATACTCTGGGTTTCTCCTAAACAAATATAGACAAAGCAGGCACCAAATAACTAAAGCTATGTGTTACGGAGAGGACTCTATGACAGACAGCTTATGACATCTTAAATAATTAATAATACATTTTTTATAAAGAAGAAGGTACAATAGAAATAATTCACAGTGATTAGTTATCTAACAAGCTTATATGTTAAAATACTTAGTTACAAAAATATTCAAGGAGACCGTAAAAAGTGCTAAAGCTGATAAAATACTTAAAACCATTTGCGGTGACTATTATAGCAATTATCATGCTGCTTTGTGTCCAGGCATTAAGTGACCTTTCGCTTCCCGATTATATGTCTAACATTGTAAATGTAGGTATTCAACAAGGCGGAATAGAGAATGCCGTTCCAAAAGTAATACGTCAAAGTGAGTTAGATAAGATGAAAGCTCTTATGAGCGACGCAGAGCAAGCAAAAGTATCAGAAAGCTATGTTTTGCTGGAAAAGAGTAGCTTATCTAAAGACGACTATGACGAATACGTGAAGGAGTATCCTAAGCTCGTAGAGGAATCAATATATAGGTTGAATGTCAAAGCTAAAGAGAAGATAGAAGAGCTGAATATAATTATGGGTAAGTCTATTCTTCTTGCCGAATCAGGAATTGAAAAAAGTCAAATGCCTGATTCGATGGTTACACAAGCAGCAGTTTCGTACATTCATCAAGAATACGAGATCCTCGGGCTGGATACCAATAAAACACAAAGAAACTACATCCTTTATACAGGCGTCGTCATGCTGCTTATCGCCTTATTAAGTATGGCGGCCACCGTAATTGTAGCCTATCTTGGAGCCAAAGTTGCGGCATCTCTTTCCAAAAATCTGCGTAGAAATGTGTTTAGAAAGGTAGCCGATTTTTCCAACTCGGAGTTTGATAAGTTTTCGACTGCAACCTTGATTACTAGAAGTACAAATGATGTTCAACAGATACAAATGCTGATGGTAATGCTTTTAAGAATTGTCTTTTATGCTCCGATTTTAGGGATAGGAGCCATCTTCAAAGTCTTAAATAGTGACTCCTCTATGGGGTGGATTATTGCAGTTGCTGTTTTCGCCATTTTAGCATTAGTTGTCATTCTCTTTAGTGTAGCAATTCCAAAATTCAAGATAGTGCAAAAGCTAATCGATAAATTGAATCTAGTGACAAGGGAAATACTCACCGGATCTTTAGTCATCCGTGCATTTAATACCCAAAAACATGAAGAAAAGAAATTTGAAGCTGCCAATAAAGATCTGACAAGAACAAACCTGTTTATCAACAGAATCATGGCCTTGATGATGCCGGCGATGATGCTGATTATGAATGGGATTACACTCTTAATCGTTTGGGTCGGTTCACATCAAGTTGATCAAGGCGTGATGCAGGTCGGTAACATGATGGCCTTCATCCAATATGCAATGCAGATTATCATGGCGTTTTTGATGATTTCCATGGTTTCCATTATGCTTCCACGAGCAACTGTTTCAGCAGAACGCATAGGGGAGATTCTGGATGCTGATATTTCGGTGAAAGATGATCTGGATTTACAACATCTAAGTTCCAATTATAAAGGCTATCTTGAGTTTGAAAATGTATATTTTAGATACCCAGGAGCGGAAGAAGATGTTCTTAAAAATATAAATTTTATTGTCAGACCTGGACAAACAACAGCCTTCATTGGTAGTACTGGAAGCGGAAAGACAACCATCATCAACTTGATTCCGCGATTTTATGATGTAACGGGCGGGAAAATTTTGATTAATGGTACGGATATACGAAAGGTATCTCAGCATGACCTTAGAGAACAAATCGGATATGTCCCTCAAAAAGCTGTTCTTTTCTCGGGAACCATTGAAAGTAATTTGAAATACGGTGTTGAAAAGGCAACTGAAGACGAATTGGTAAGGGCGTCAGAGATATCCCAGGCTATGGATTTTATCAGTGAAAAAAAGGAAGGCTTTGCAACAAATATTTCTCAGGGAGGAACTAATGTTTCGGGCGGACAGAAACAGCGTCTATCAATAGCTCGGGCACTTACTAAGAAACCGCAGATATATCTATTTGATGACAGTTTTTCTGCACTTGACTTCAAAACAGATGCAGCACTACGCAAGGCTTTAAAGACAGAAACTGGAGGAAGCACCATCATAATCGTGGCCCAAAGAATAAGCACTATTATGAATTCGGATCAGATTATTGTTCTTAATGAAGGGAAAATAGTTGGTAAAGGTACACATCAAGAACTGATGAAAAACTGTGAGGTGTATCAGCAGATTGCTTTATCCCAGCTCTCCAAGGAGGAACTCGCCTAATGAGTAATCATCAAACTGACAATAAGCATAGCAATACTACAAATAGGGGACCAGGAGGTGGAGGTCCGCATGGGATGGCAATCATGGAGAAGCCTAAGGATTTCAAGACAACAATTAAAAAACTAATGGATTATATGAAGCCTTACCGTACATCAATTATTATTGTCATTCTCTTAGCCATTGGAAGCTCAATCTTCGCTATTGTAGCACCTAAAATTCTTGGTAAGGCCATAACCAAGATTTATGAAGGACTGATAAGTAAAGTTTCAGGAGTCCCGGGGGCAGGGGTGGACTTTGGATATGTTGAAAATATTATTTTACTTTTACTTGGGTTATATGTCGTCAGCGCAGTATTTGCTTTCGTACAAGGGTTCATTATTTCAGGAGTGGCTCAAAAGGTATCCTTCAATCTAAGAAGAGATATTTCGGAAAAAATTAACCGAATCCCACTGAAGTATTTTGATACCAAAACCCATGGAGAAGTGTTGTCTAGAGTGACCAATGATATCGATACAGTTAGCCAAACCCTAAACCAAAGCATGTCCCAGATCATTACATCAGTCATAACCCTAATCGGAGTTTTCATCATGATGCTCACTATTAGTTGGTTAATGACGCTCGCAGCTGTAATAATGTTACCATTGTCTATAATCTTTATATCTTTGATTGTTAAAAGGTCTCAAAAATACTTTAAACAACAGCAAGCTTATTTGGGACATATCAACGGACATGTGGAAGAGATATTTAGTGGGCATATAATCATGAAGGCCTTCAACGGTGAAAAGAAAGCCATCCAAGAGTTTGATGACCTGAACGAACGGTTATACGATTCCGCATGGAAGTCTCAATTCTTCTCCGGAATGATGATGCCGATCATGTCCTTTATTGGAAATTTGGGATTTGTTATGGTCAGCATCCTAGGTGGCTGGCTAGCCATTAAGAGGGCGATTGAGGTTGGGGATATCCTCGCCTTTATTCAATATGTACGTCAATTTACACAGCCTATTGCTCAGGTAGCTCAAATATCGAATGTCATTCAATCGACCGTTGCTGCGGCCGAAAGGGTATTTGAATTCCTAGAAGAGGAGGAAGAAGTTCCCGAGACTGAGAATCCGGTCAGCACAGAGAATATAGCAGGTAAAGTATCCTTTAAGGACGTTCATTTTGGCTATAGTCAGGATAAGGTGATTATCAATAGCTTAACCGCTGATATTAAACCTGGCCAAAGAATTGCTATCGTAGGTCCGACAGGAGGAGGGAAGACGACTATCGTCAAACTTTTGATGAGATTTTACGATGTAAGTGGTGGTACCATAGCCATTGACGGAATTGACATCAGGAAATTTAAACGAAATGAACTGAGAAGTATGTTTGGAATGGTTCTGCAAGATACCTGGTTATTTAATGGTAGCATCATAGATAATATCCGTTATGGCCGACTTGATGCAACTGATGACGAAGTCATTGAGGCAGCCAAAGCCGCCTATGCTCACCCTTTCATTAAGACGTTACCACATGGCTATCAGATGGAAATAAATGAGGAAGCCGACAACATATCTCAAGGACAAAAACAACTCTTAACCATTGCCCGGGCAGTTTTAGCCAATCCTAAAATACTAATCCTAGATGAAGCAACCAGCTCCGTAGATACCCGCACTGAAGTTCTCATTCAAAAAGCGATGGAGAATCTGATGAAAGATAGAACCAGCTTCATTATCGCGCATCGTTTGTCCACTATCAGGGATGCCGATTTAATTTTAGTAATGAAAGAAGGAGACATCGTAGAACAAGGCAAGCACGAAGAATTATTAGCTGCGAAAGGTTTCTATGCTTCCCTGTATTACAGCCAATTTGAAATTGGAGATGCTTCCTAGAGAGCTTTCGATAAGAAGACTACTTTTTTGATATTTCTATAAATGATTGAGAATCAATATTAGCATGTAAGCTGTAATCCTCTATAGAATAGGATTACAGCTTTTATTTACTATTTTATTGTTAAGCTACACTGTATAATGTAGATCGATAAAAATAATTATCACTAAATTCATTATAGTTGTAGCGAAATACGCTTATTTGTGACTAATTTAATGAGAGGGGGCTGGAAGTGGATACGATAGAGAAGTTATACAGGCAATATAAACGAGATGTCTATGGCTATCTACTGGGTCTTACCCATGACCCTACCCTCTCAGAGGATTTATTGTCCGAAACATTTCTAACCGCCATTCGTGCGTTACCTACTTTTAAGCAGAATTCTACCGTAAAAACCTGGCTCTGTGGTATTGCCAGAAATATGTGGTTACAGCACTTGCGAAAACTTAAGCCCCAGGTAGAATATAATGACCTCATAGGGCTATATATTACCCAAAGCATAGAGAAAAATTTTATCAATAAACAAACTGTAGAACGGATATATACACTCCTAGAGACCAAAGATGAACGAACGCGCAAGATTGTTGGGATGCGTGTAGAGGGGCTGTCTTATAGTGAGATTGCTGAAAGAGCCGGGGTTGCCGAAAGCTCCGCTCGCGTCATTGACTATAGAGCTAAGAAATGGTTAAGAGCTGTATTGGAAAAGGAGGGATTACTATGAACAAAAAAATAAATATATCTTGTGATGTTTGCCTTGACTTGATCCCCCTTGTGCGTGATAAGGTAGCCAGCGAGGATAGTAATGGGTTAGTTTATGAACATATAGATAAATGTGACAGCTGTAAAGCAGAGTTTGCATATACCGACAATAATCAAGACATCATTGATGATAAGAAGATTATCCACTCCATTAGAAAAAGTTTGTTTCTAACTGCTCTTATCTTTATAGCTTGTGGAGCTTTGCTCGGGGTGTATCTTTCAAACTCCATGAATATGTTTTATAATTTTTTGATTATGCCCATAGTTGGTGGGTCCGGATACCTAATCTTAAAGAAAAAGTGGGTCTGGACTCCTCTATGGATTTTCATTTTGTCTTATGTCTGGCTCTTTATCCAGAATGCCTTTGAAGGAATGCTGTCATCTGGATTTACAGTAGAGACATTATATATTCCGCTGTTTTATAGCGGTATTTATGCAGGGCTCACCATCCTGGGAGTAGTGATTGTAGCACTTCTGAAGTATGCGTTTAGGAAAGAGGGGACAGAATGAAGAATAAAACAAAAGCTTTAAAAATTGCGGCACTCATCATCGCCGTAGCGCTTATAGGAATGATATTATTCATAACGAATGCTTTCGTGGGCAATCCCATATCGTCTGCTTTAGCAGATAAAGGTATTAAAGAGTATGTGGCTCAAAACTATTCGGACTTAGATTTGGAAGTTGAGAAAGCACGTTACAACTTTAAGTCTAATGAATATATGGCCAGAGCCAAGTCAAAATCAAGTATCGATACCCACTTCGCCATTTATTATCGGGGAGGACAAGTGACAAGGGATGATTATGAGACCTATGTATTAGGGAAATATAACACACTTAGTAGGTTAGAACAGGAGTGTTCAAAGCTTGTAATCCCAATCTTGTCTAAGATTCCAGAGCTAGAAAATAATACAACCATGGTGCAAATAGAAAAGTGGGAATATGAAAAGGCCAGAGATGATATTAAGCTCGATATGAAGTATGAGAAGAACCTTCCCGTTGATATGAAAGTTAACATTAGAGCTGATTTAAGTGATTTATCACTCAAGAACATGGCCGAAATTCTCGAGAATTCGTATCAGATTCTGCTGAACAATGATTTCCGATTCACAGCCTATGATATCTTCTCTGAGTACGATGGGGTAATAGTAATGATTAATGACGTGACGCCTGAAGATATAGAAAGTGGAGAGCTTGAGAATTTGCTAAATGATGCCAAAAATTATGTCGATCCCCAATTAGATAAAGTCATTGAAAAGGGTGATGAAAAGCCTGAGCCTGTTAAAAGGATAAGGGTATTCATTAAGGATGGAAAAGAGCAACGTTAATTGCTAATCAGAATCTTCTGGGGATATATCTA
Organism: Gracilibacter sp.; assembly: GCA_024637055.1. Taxonomy (GTDB): domain Bacteria; phylum Bacillota; class Desulfitobacteriia; order Desulfitobacteriales; family Syntrophobotulaceae; genus Gracilibacter. The sequence continues at coordinate 11,156 of JAGXFZ010000017.1, forward strand.
CACGTTTAATCAGTCTTCTTACTTTGATAATCAAAAGTCTGGTTTATTTTGTCATATCTGTTGATAATACATCAAAAATGATTTATAATAATATTAGCAAAACATCAAAAATGAAGTATGTTATGAATAAAATTAGAAAATATTTGTAAAAAGTGATTACAAAAAGGAGATTTCGACTATGCCGTTTATCAAGATAGATGTCAAAGAAGAAGTTGAACAAATAAAAAAAGAAGACTCGGAATTTATTAAAGTCTACGAGATATTAGAGCGAAAACTACTTGAAGATGTTAGAAGATTGAGGAAAGAATTAGGTATAACACAACCAGATATTGCTAAAGAAACAGGATTAAGTCAACAAAACATTTCAAGGATGGAAAAAGTAGGACACTCTCCCACTCTTAGAAATTTTTTAAGATATTTATCAGGAGCTGGATTGGAGATAGAAGTCAAAAAAAGAGAACCTGCCCCAAGTAGTATAGATGATAACAGTGGAGTTACAGTTACAGATAGTGACTCAGAATAAAACTAGGGGGATCTTAAATATGGAAGTATTAAAAGTAGCTGCAAAATCTAATCCTAATTCTGTAGCTGGAGCTTTGGCAGGAGTTATAAGGGAAGAGGGGAAGGCAGAAATGCAGGCAATTGGTGCAGGGGCGCTCAATCAGGCAATTAAAGCAGTGGCTATTGCCAGAGGGTTTGTAGCTCCCAGCGGGATTAACCTTGTTTGTATTCCAGCCTTTGTTGATGTGGAGATTGACGGGGAAGAGAGGACTGCAATAAAATTAATTATTGGGCCTCGTTAGTTAATATTTATTCACTGTTGGGATAAGGCAGTGAAGCAGAAGCGTTAAACTAAGACGGAAGGAAAATCAGCATAATGACAAGTGAAACGCTTATTATTTCACGGTTTAAAAGAATGAGGACCAGAATCATTAAGGCTTGTGAAACTGTTATCAATACAAGAATAGTACCCGAAAACGAACGTTTGGATAGTGCGCCATTGCTATACTTGGAATGGCCATTATCTGTTCCTAAGCCGTTTGTTGCTCTAGTCAAATCACAACGAGGGACTAGCGCATACTGGCCAAAGTTTGAACGGTTTCTTAAAGCAAATGATATTCCTTATAAAGAACTTGATATTAAAGCTTCGAGTTTCATATCCGAATGCAAGGATTTTGATATTGTCGCTTGGAGAACTTTATCAACTTATGTTGATCAGTGGGAGGCGGCGGATAAAGTTGAGTTCATTCAGGAATACCTTGGAAAAATGATTTTACCACCGCGACAAGCCCTGTGGTTGGACGAGGATAAAATTAGAGCACAATGGGTGCTTGAGTTAAACCAGCTTCCGGTTATAAACACTTTTATATCATACTCCAAAGAAGAAACAGAAAACTATATTGAAAGTTGCCAATATCCTTTTATATCAAAAGAGAAAACTTGTTCGAGGTCTGAAGGTGTTCAATTGATAAAAAACAAGAGTCAAGCAAGAAAACTTGTCAGACAAGTATTTAATGGTGGCTTGAAACTTAATAATTCATATGTTAAACAGAAGAACTATGTATATTTTCAGGAATTTGTACCAAATAAAGGTTTTGATCTCAGAGTAATTATGGTAGGAAATTCATACTTTGGTTATTATAGGTTCCCTAAAGCTGGTGATTATAGAGCTTCTGGTTCAGGAATAGTTACCAAAAAAGATATACCATTAGAAGTATTGCTATTAGCTAAGAAAGCACGTGAATGTCTACCTAAGTCGTATTTGTCAGCGGTTGACTTCTTACAGGATACGCGTGATAACAAATTTTATATTATAGAGACATCAAGCTTTATTAGTATAGAATCTTGTGAACAACTAGTTGTAGACGGTGTAGCGGGACGGCATGTTGAACAAGATGGAGACTTCACTTTTGAGCCAGGTCGTTTTTGGGTTGAAGAGCTTATGATGCAAGAATTAATGAAAGATTGGATTACGAAAAACTCATAAACGAGGAGCAATATATGATGAAAAGTATGGGGTTTTTAATCAGCACAAAAGAAAATGAAAAAAGAAGAGCATTGTTACCGGAACAAGTAAGTAGTATTAAGAATAAAAGCTGTTTATTTTTTGAAAAAGGTTATGGAGACGTATTAGGATATACAGATGCAGATTATATTAGGCAAGGCGCTAATATATTATCTAAACAAAAAATTATTAAAAAAGATATTATTTGTGATCCAAAGATAGGAGATGCTGACTACCTTTTGCAACTAAAAAAAGATCAAACTATTTTTGGTTATGTTCATGCCGTTCAAAATAGAGATATTACAGATAAAATAGTTAGTAAATCGTTAACCGCAATTGCGTGGGAGGAAATGTATGATAGCGGCAGACATATTTTTTGGAGAAATAATGAACTTGCTGGAGAAGCAGCTATCATGCATGCGTTTATATTATACGGAAGGATGCCTTATGAATGTAAAGTTGCGTTAATCGGAAGGGGAAATATTGCTCGTGGAGCATATAGAATATTATCTTCTTTGGGTGCTGAAATAGTTGTCTATGATAGAAAAATGGAATGTTTATTAAGAAAAGAAATTGCTGATTATGATGTCATTATAAATGCTGTTTCATGGGATACTCTGAGGGAAGATCACGTAATTTATAGTGAAGACGTAAGAAATATGAAAAAAAACTCAATGATTATCGATATTAGTTGTGATAATTCTGGATGTATTGAAACGAGTGTACCGACAACCATTGAGGATCCAGTATATTTTGCCAAAGGTGTATTACATTATGTGGTTGACCATACGCCAACGTTGATATTCAATACAGCATCAAAGGTATTCGGCAGTGTACTTGTTGAGTATATTGATGATATTATTGAGGGCAATACTGAAAGTAATACAACGATAAAAAATGCAACGATTATAAATAAGGGTATTATCCTTGACCCCAAAATTGTAAACTTTAACAAAAGATCAATTGGTGTGAGAACAAGGTCCAGTGGATTGGCAGCCGTTGTAGGTGGCCTTGAGTGAGAATAGGTGAATTCGTCCGCGAATTCACCTATTCTTTGCAAGAAAGGGCCATTAGGTTATATATTAATGTTATATTGAACTAATTTAGCTATTGACCATATAAAAGAAATCTAAAGCTTCGTGGAGTTGAAATAAAAATGAAAGAAAACGCAAAAGGGTTACAAGTTACCCGCAGAAGGTTCCTAAGGCTGGCTTGTCTTGCTGGTATTGGCTTATCTGCACCGGTATTAGTATCTTGTAGTTCTAAAGATCAGATAATTCCGCTAAAATTGATCGGGTACAGGGGATATAACTATATGAATGAACTTCACGGCTCTCCCAATATGAGAAAGATGATTAAAGATGATTGCTGAGATAAACTTAGCTTATCAACCTGATTTTGTCCTCATGGATGGCTATCTTAAAGGATCTTGGAAGCAATAAGACGATTATGAAGACACCAATCTTCCAACATGAACAAATATCTAGGGCTGTGGAATTGGGTCTTGGTGTTTCCATTCCGGAAGAGATTGAAATTATCTCAGATGATTCGAAGGGAGAGGAGTATGGACGGCGGTTACATGAGATTATAAGAAGCAGTTAAACAGGACGGAATTCGAATGCAAAAGCCCTAGCCAATAAAAAGGCTAGGGCTTATTTTAAAAATTCTCTAATGAGACCTGTACTAGATTAAGATCTCAATCTCACTATCTTTTTTTAGAGATTCGAGGAAATCATTTTTAGCTTCGAGAAATTTTTGCTCCTCGAGGAACGCTACTATTTGAGGTCTTAATACTTCGTATTCGGGGACAGTTCCTCCCTGCTGAGATTGTTCATATTGTTCTTTAAAATAATTGTAGTAAGAACTGATTTCTTCTTCGGAAACGGTATTTTCCACAGGAATAGCTTGTGCCAAATATTGTTCGATTATTAGTGAATCAGAGATCTCCTTTTCTAATTCCGCAAGATGCAGACCATTAGCTTTAAGTGCCTCTTGGAATTGAGCTTCATCCGAAAATTGAGACTTGATTATTGTAACTTGTTCTTGAATATCATTTGCTGAAGATTTTATTCCTTCTTTTTGGGCTTCCTGCAGGAGCAAGGTTTGAGTAATCATCTCGTCTAAGAGTATCTGTTTAACCTGTTTTAGAGCTTCCTTGTTTTCTTCAGCATCTAAATCCAAGCCCTGCTGCTGTTTATAGGCAACTTTAGTCTGTTCGAGCTGTTGGGTATAAACAGATAAACCCAGCGGTTTGCCGTTGACGATAGCAACCTTATCTAATTGTTCTGCACTACTGCCAACTACAAGAACCCCAGTAAGCAACACTAAAGTAAGCGACACTAAAAAAATTAAATACGTAAACTTTCTTAATCTAAAAATCATATCCTGCCCCCTAAGAGATATTTATTTCCTAACTTAACATAATACTAAATGCCGTTCACTAGAATTCAATCGTTAATAATGTAACAAAGATAATAAATAGCGTCAAGGAATACTGAAAACTTTACATAATCTGGAGCATGACAATGGGCCGAGTGTTACTTATCTGGATCTGCTATATTTTGCTTTTTGGCTTTATAATATATAAAAATTGATGCAACAATAATGGATACAACACTGACAACCTGTGCTACCCGTAATGGTCCCAACATCAGGCTATCTGTTCTCATTCCTTCCACAAAAAAACGACCTAAGGAGTAGAGGATTAAGTAAGACATAGCGACGAACCCATCAGGTAAGGATTTCCGCCGGATCATCCAAAGCAAGATAAGAAAGACTAGGCCACTCCATAAAGACTCATAGAGAAAAGTGGGATGGTAATACTGCCCGTCAATCAACATCCCTTTTTGGATAAAATCCGGGAACTTACTTATAAACTCTGAGGAAACAGGACCACCGTGAGCTTCCTGATTGAAGAAATTGCCCCATCTCCCAATAGCCTGTCCGAGAATCAGACTGGGAGCGATGATGTCAGCAACCGGCCAGACTTTTAAGTTTTTGGTGCGACGAATGTACCAATAACCAGCTAGAAACCCTCCGATAATACCGCCATGAATTGCCAAACCACCGTGCCAAACAGCCGGGATTTCCAAAGGATTAGCGGCGTAATATCCCCAATTAAAGACGACATAATAGAGCCTGGCTCCAATGATAGCAGCTGGCATTACAATCAGTAATAGATCGGCAAGCTTATCTGTGTCTATTTGGCGACGGATAGCATGGTAATTTGCAAGGATCATTCCTAAACCGAAAGCTAGAGCAATGAAAATACCATACCAAGCAACTGATAGAGAACCGAGATGAAAAGCTATTGGATTCAAGACGAATGTCCTCCTGTTTATTTTTAATGCGATTATTATAGCATTTTTTATGTTCTTGTGCATTGTTGGTTGGGACTAGAAGGTTGGTGAAAACACATAAACTTAATTTTGCAAAATATTACTTCTTCTTTTATAAGAAGAAGCTTTTCCTTTACTACGCTACATCTATATGGTTATAATGGTCTAGGAAAAAAACTACAAGATTTTTTGACAAGATAATTTTAATTATAATCAAAGGGGTCAACCAAATGAGTATCCTAACTGTAAAAAATTTAAATCACGGATTCGGTGATCGGGCGATTTTTAATAATGTTTCATTTAGACTCTTAAAAGGTGAACACATTGGTCTTATAGGGGCAAATGGTGAAGGTAAGTCAACCTTTATGGATATAATTACCCGCAAACTAGAGCCAGATGAAGGACAGGTCGAATGGGCTAAGAATATGCGCGTAGGTTATCTGGATCAACATACCGTTCTGGAAAAGGGTTCTACTATCCGTGATGCTCTTAAGAATGCGTTCAAATACCTTTTCGATTTGGAAACAGAGATGAATGAGATTTGCGATAAGATGGCTGAGGCATCTCCTGAAGAGTTGGAGACATTGATGGAAGACTTGGGGAATATTCAAGAGCTATTGGATAATAATGGTTTTTACATTATTGATGCCAAAGTCGAGGAGGTCGCAAGAGGATTAGGGTTAAATGATATCGGTTTAGACAAGGATGTTGATGATCTAAGTGGTGGACAACGAACAAAAGTTCTGCTCGCCAAGTTGCTTCTAGAGAAACCTGATATTCTACTCCTTGATGAACCTACAAACTATCTAGACGAGAACCATATAGAATGGTTGAAGCGTTACTTACGGGAGTATGAAAATGCGTTTATCTTGATATCTCATGATATACCTTTCTTGGATAGCGTGATCAACCTAATCTATCACATGGATAACCTGCAGTTAAACCGTTATGTAGGGAACTATGAAAACTTCCAGAGTTCATATGAAACAAAAAAACAACAGGTGGAAGCTGCTTACAAGAAACAACAACAAGAGATCTCGGAACTGGAAGACTTCGTTGCTAGAAATAAAGCTAGAGTTTCTACCAGAAATATGGCGATGTCTCGCCAAAAGAAGCTTGATAAGATGGATAGAATTGAATTGACGAAGGAAAAGGTAAAGCCTCAATTTAATTTTAAAGCAGGTAGAACATCTGGAAAACAAGTTTTTGAGACTAAGGATCTGATTATAGGCTATGATGAACCACTTTCCAACACGTTAAATATCTCCTTGGAACGTGGTCAAAAAATTGCGCTAACTGGTGCTAACGGGATAGGGAAAACAACTCTATTAAGAAGTATCCTTGGAGAGATTACACCTATTTCAGGTGGTGTCGAGCTTGGAGAGTTTCTAGAAATAGGGTATTTTGAACAGGAAATTAAGGGGTCTAATTATAATACATGTATTGATGAGTTCTGGGAGTCTTTTCCTGGTTATACCCAGTATGAAGTCAGAGCAGCCCTTGCTAGATGCGGTTTAACTACCAAGCATATAGAAAGTAAGATATTGGTGTTAAGCGGGGGTGAACAAGCTAAAGTACGTCTAAGCAAACTCATCAACAAAGAAACAAATCTTCTTGTGCTTGACGAACCGACTAACCATCTGGATGTTGAAGCCAAAGCGGAACTCAAACGTGCTCTTCAAGTATATAAAGGTAGTATTGTATTAATCTGTCATGAACCAGAGTTTTACAATGATATCGTAACGGATATCTGGGACTGTGAGTCTTGGACTACAAAAGTGGTGTAAAGTTATAAGCGAAGGGGATATCCATATTAAGCGTGAAAACACGCTTAATTTTTTTATAAACTTACTGCCTGTCAATGATAGCTAATAGGTACTTACTGGTATTGACAATTCTGGATTACAGCTGTAAGATCAAGTTATACTTACACTTGTAATCCAAAGGAGATGGCAACTTGAATAATCAAATTCCCCAAATATCTGAAGCAGAACTAGAAGTTATGAAAATCCTCTGGGAGTTTGGCCAGGCAACCAGTTCCAAGATCATTGATAGACTCACGGAAACGAGCGAATGGAAGCCTAAGACTATTCAGACCCTGATTTCTCGTCTGGTAGCAAAGGGAGCCATAAAGCCAGAGAGCACAGACAGCAAAGCTTTCTTGTATCTTCCATTGGTCGGTGAAGATGAATTCAGAGCCTTAGCCAGTAAATCCTTTCTCCAAAAGGTATTCGATGGGTCTTTAAATCTTATGGTTGCCAGCTTTATAAAGGAAGAAAAAATGACCAAGGAAGAAATCCAAAGTCTTAAGAGATTGTTGGATGATGAGGGATAGACGTGGAAGGGATTTTTAAAATAATCATCACGACCTCTTTTTATGCATCTATTGTAGGCCTTATCATTATTTTGATCAAACATATGCTAAGCAATAGATTGAATCCTAAATGGCATTTTCTAATCTGGTCTGTTCTGCTTGTTAAGCTGATTGTCCCTTTCGGGCCTGAAAGCCCCTTCAGCCTGTTCAATGCAGTTTCACGAGTAACGGATAGCCCTCCTGTTACCATGGTTTACGAACAAACCTACCCAGCAACAACTCCAACTGAACTTACCCAACAGCAATATCAGCCAAACCCATCCCAGAATCTTGAAACGCAAGTTCAACAAACTTCCGGGCTTACTTCCGGGGTTGAGAAAGGCTTGCCATATATCTGGCTCTTTGGAGCAACTGTATTGATGCTTTGGCTTCTCTATACCAACTTCACACTGCATAGAAGGCTCCGGAATAGCCAAACGCAAGTACCAGAGCCAATTAACGTGATCTTTGAAGAATGTAAACGGCGAATAGGAATAAGCCGAGAGATTGAAATCATTGTTCAGGATACGATTGAAACGCCATCTATTTTTGGGATGATAACTCCCAAAATATTAATCTCACCAAAAACATTAGAGTTAAACGATACGGAAATATCCTATATATTGCTTCATGAACTGGCCCATTACAAAAGAAAAGATCTGCTGACAAACTATCTGTTACTTGGACTACAGGTCATTCACTGGTTTAATCCTGTAATCTGGTATTGTTTTAGAATGATCAGAAGGGATATGGAAATAGCTGCAGATGACAAAGTTTTGTCTGTTCTCAAGCGAGGGGAAGAAAAAGAATATGGTAAAGCCTTGCTTACTGTGCTCGAAAGCTTTAACACCTCAAGGTTTCTTCCTAAGCTTATTGGTATGGTAGATGATAATAGGAATATAAAGCGAAGAATCAACATGATTAAAACTGCGGAACTATTCAAATCTAAGAAAAGTATTTTCCTCTTTACCGGTGTTCTTAGTGTGGTCTTGCTGAGCATATTTCTCTTAACCAATCCCTTAACCGCTAAAGATCCGTATGAGGTCGAGGAAACGAAAGTATACCATGCCGATACCCTTATCGAATTTAAGAATCCCTATGTAGGAGACGCCAGCAACGTTGGTAACCTAATCAGTCATCTGCCTTATGCTGAGTTTAGAGATGGAATGTCTCTTCAAACAGAGAATAATCCTTATGGAATAACTGTCAAATATGACTTCACTTCATCAGATATTGATCGGAGTCTGTTTGAGTCGAACTTGCATAATAATGCGCTGGTAATTTTTGCCCTCATAGACAACGTTGATAAAATTGATTTTAATTTGACGATGGGTAGTGAGGAACGAAAATTTCATTTTTCTAGGGAACAGCTCCAACAAAACTTTGAAAATGACTTAAGGGAGTATGCCACAGATAGAAGTGATTTTGAAATTTTACTAAACAGTATCGGTTTAAAATTCCAGATCAATACCCCAAAGTATACGCCAGCGATGTCCAGTACCCCAGGTATTCGTATAATCGCTAAGTATAAGGGGACTGCGGATGAAGTGCGTTATTCTACCCCAAGTGGTAGTTTTCTGAGCTGGCATGGAAAAGTAAGCCAACTCGGTAGTAGTACTGAACTACCCTATGACTCAGCGATTTATTGGAGTCCGTTGGACGGGAGCGGTAACTATGTTGAACTTGATAAGACTTCAGGCATACCTGTTTATGTTTCAGTCTATAGTTACGGAGCTAAAGTAGCCGAGAAACAGCTACTCATTCATAACGACGATGTAGGTTTTTATACTGTTAAACCTGGGCACGATGTATTGGTTGGGCAAACCATCGATCAAGCTATAAGTCAGGCAGTTAAAGACCAAGGGCATTATCGAGTCGGTGAAGTAGCTACAGAAGGGCATATTCTGCTAGATACAGAAGTGGAAGATGGTGTAACCACAGCTTATACAATTGCGAGCTTTGGGTATTTTGGTTTTGAGAATGGTATCTTTACAAAAATTAGCGGCAGTGGGGCGATTCCGACAGTTATTACTTTTAAGCAAAACGAATACGGCCAGTATATAATGCTCACCTACCAGGAACCCATGGATGGAGCAGGATACTTGGATTCTGTGAAAAAGATGTTTCCAGAGAGATATTGGACTGATGTCTTTCCAGAAGGGAACAGATATCTCGGACTCCAACAGCAACAGGAAGAACAGGCTAGCGAATACTTGAAGAGTATTGGAAGAACGGCAACTGTCCAAGCATCACATGTTGAGAAGAAGTTGCCACAAATTTCTGTACCTGCTTCCAATACCCTGTTCGCGAAGTACACCAAGTATGATTCTTTCCTGAATACCTGTCCATATTGGATAGGCTCTACGGAAACAATCGAAAATGGGGAAAGATATATTTACGAAACGACTCAGAGCAAAACAGACGATGGCTATGATTTGGTTTCCTTTTTCAAGAGTAAGGAAGACGGAACTGTTGTCCAGGAGGCTCGCTATAAAATCGTTGGCGATGAGCCACAGCTAATAACTCCCTAAAAGGTTATTATAGCCTCAAAAGTTATTAACTGACAGAAGAGAACATGAGACTTATGCAGCTAAGCTATTGTGTTTGATTGACTACAGCTGTGTTCGGTTGTATGATAGCAGTGGAGGTGGTCTCTCATGGAGAAATTGCTCACTGCTCAAGAATTGGCGGAGATTTTAAACTTGTCGGTAGATACGATTTGGAGGTATACCAGGCAAAAAAAGATCCCCGCAGTAGAACTGGGAGAAAAACAATACCGGTATGAAAAAGAAGCCGTGCTGGCTGCTTTAGCTAGTAGAAACCTATCTGTAAAAGAAGAAGGTCCATTATACAAGCAGGGTAGGTATACCTATGAGGATTATTTGAAGCTTCCAGAAAAGCCAGGATATCGTTTTGAGATTCTGGAAGGATTTCTAATAAAAGAACCATCACCTTCGATGCACCATCAGAGATTATCGCGAGAAATTGGACGTCGGTTGATGGCTTTTTTTGATGATTATGACCCGGATGGTGAACTCTTCTTTGCCCCTTTAGATGTTACTTTGAGCATCAATAATGTAGTGCAGCCGGACATTCTGTTTGTCTCCAGTAACCGCAGGGAAATTATGCGTGAAGACCGTATTGATGGACCTTGTGATTTGGTGGTGGAAATTATGTCCCCAACAAATCGCCGCAAAGATCGCTTACAAAAGATGGAGATATATCGAAAGGCAGAAATCCCTCATTATTGGATTGTGGATCCCGAGGAGAACACATTGGAAGCTTTTATGCTGAAAGATGGAAGTTATACCCTCGCTATTGCAGGTGGTCCAGGTGACAGATTCACCCATCCTGTTTTTCCGGGGCTGGATCTGGATCTTGTTAAGATATTTCATAGACCTGTATCCGAATAATTTTTTATTATTATTTCAAAAAATATCAAAATGATATGTTATAGATAGGTTAAGATTCAGCAACAATAATACTTCCTAGTTAAAGATGCAGAATACATGACAGCACATGATAATTGGAAAAAGAATATCGTACTCTTTCTGGCAAGCCAGACTTTGTCGCTATTTGGATCGGCATTAGTTCAGTATGCGATAATGTGGTATATTACCTTATCTACGCAATCGGGCGTAATGATGACTATATCTATTATTTGTGGCTTTCTGCCAACTTTTTTCCTATCTCCGTTTGCTGGGGTCTGGGCCGATCGTTACAATAGGAAGCTTCTTATCATTTTTGCGGACTCTGTGATTGCCTTGAGCACCCTTGTATTAGCCGTCCTTTTCTACTTAGGATATGATGCAATCTGGTTACTCTTTCTGATGTCTGCTATTCGTTCGCTTGGTGCAGGAGTTCAAATACCAGCAGTAAATGCTTATATACCCCAGATTGTGCCCCAAGATAAACTAATCAAAGTGAACGCCACTAATGGAACCATCCAAGCCATGGTTATGCTAATATCTCCAATGATTAGTGGTGCCCTACTCACAGTGGCATCGCTTGAATCCATATTTATTATCGATGTTGAATTTATAAGTGGAGAGCGTTTTTATCGCTCTCCACATTTTAGTTTGCGACGCATGTTGTCGAGCCGATGGTTTGAAAGAAAATCTGTCACCTAGCTAATTGGAAGACAAGCTGTAGGCAAGGGCGTTTTCGGTGACGAAAGGGTCTGAAGGAAGCTGATGGCGGTTGTTGGAACGGAACGCAAGTGAACCAAGGTTGGTATATGTATTGCAAACGAATGAACCGATTATCTTTGTATCAATCTTTTGCTTCATTTCCTCTGAATAGTTTCTCTTATCAATATGGTCGATGATAAAGAGAGTTCGACATTTAGCTTTGGGAGATTGAAGACATTTAGCTCGTAACTCACAGGCGCTACCTTTTGTTTAGCTTCATATCTTCTTGGAACCGAAGGCTTCCGCATACACGATAACTTGATGCTTAGAATCGAATACAGCCAGCCCATTATACCCTTGGACAACTCTTTAGAGGTTTGCATCTTAGCACTTTCGTTATCAGTAATATTACTTTGATTTTCCCTCCCGCGTTTGCCGTCTTTTCGTTTAGACTCTTGGAGGAATTTTTCTATTTTTTCTACTTTCTTAAGAATACGGTCTATCTGTTTACGAGCTTTTTCCTTTTCAGAGTAGTCCTTTTCATCTTGATCATTGATCTTGTGCTTTTCTAGAAGAAACCTAGCGGATCTCTCGAACTTCTCCTTTTTCTTTTTGAGGTTAGCAAATGTACCGCTCCATTCCTTGGCTGCATTTGAACTTAATTTGCAGCCATCAATAGCAAAAGTACACGCCCTCGATAAGGCATACCATGAGGATACTGCGGAAGATAGGTAGAATCTCTTCTTTCATTTCAGAAATAAAAGAAGCAATGGTTACTTCATTTATACTAGATAGAGAGGTAATTATTGGGGTTTTTCTACAGACTCAACCCGGTGTTACCGTAACTTTGTCAATATGAATACGGCTGGAACGCTAAGGTAACGCTAATACGTTATATGAAATACCATGCAAATTTATTTCTATAAGAAGATGTAAGTAAGTGGTTGATATAGCATAATATATGGTATAATAGTAAGTAAAGTAAGGAAAGTAAGGAATGGAGTGGTTTCAATGGAGCTTGCTAGAATAACATCAAAAGGACAAATTACAATACCAATAGGAATAAGGAAAAAACTCAATTTAAAAGAAGGGGATAAAGTCATCTTCATTGAAGAAGGCGATAAGATAGTTTTTGCTAATTCCTCCATGATAGCGTTGAAAGAAATACAAGAAGGAATGCAAGGGGTGGCTGAAAAGCAAGGTATTTATAGTGAAGACGACGTAAATAACTTAGTTAAAGATATAAGAAAAGAGATTTGGGAGAAGAAATATGAGAATAATGACTGATACCAACGTGATTATCTCAGCTATTCTTTTCCCAAAGTCTCAGATCACCAAAGTTATTCAAAATGTGACAGAGGACCATACTCTTGTACTCTGTCCACATATCATTGATGAACTTCATGAGATTTTTAAGAGAAAATTTAAAGAGAAAAGCTATTTGCTTGATAAGTTTTTGAGTAAGCTTTCCTTTGAGTTTGTTTACACTCCAGCTGATATTGATTCTGCAAGGAAACACCTACCGGACATGCAGGATCGGATAAATGGTGCAAACCTCACTGCGGAGAATAGCAAGAAAGTTATGTACCAGCAGTGCATAACAGATTACGGAAGCGAGCATACCTGAAGAGTCCGGTGCGGTAGTTCCGCACGCCGGGATTCTGAGCGGGTTGCGTCGGGCAACCGACGCGTCTACCGTGACTACGAACCGTACGGAGCCGCGCGTCCATGCACTAAATAATTTTTGGAAAGGGTGAGCCGTTTGTCAAAGCTATATGCTATTTATTCAATAGATGAAACCGATGAGCGATTTTTGGGTCAAGCATATTTAACAGAAAAGGACCTACAGGTCATTGAACAAAGTTTTGCTGGTCAGCTTCAATCGGAATATCAGATTACGCTTAGGGATGGAGACGCTGTTAACATCAATATGGTTGATTCAATCGAAGAGATTAAAGCCGACGAGGAGTAACAGATTTTTTCAAAATTAGTGTTCTCTAACTGCCAGTTATCCATAATATGGAAAGCGAATCATAAGTTACGAATAAATTTAAAAATACTTGGATATCTGACTATTGTAAGAATTACATATTAGGAGGTCTAAAGTGAGATTAAAGCACGTAGTATTTGTTGTTTTACTAATAAGTCTCTTAGGCTGTAGTGATGGACAAAATGAAGCTCTGACAACGGATGAAACGGTACAGTTAAAACCAGATCTTGAGTACGTTATCTATCCCAAGCCTTTGCCTGATCGAGCCGAACCAAAAGAGATTACAGGTGGGATTAATCTCCTTATCATAAAGGAAGAAGGTGAATGGATAAATATTCAATATGAAGGGGGAGGAGGCTATATCCCAAAATGGTATGCTTCGACTGAAGCTAAGCAAATCCAAGCGATCTTCTCCGAAGCTATGGTTCTAGAACAGGACTATAAGGGAAGTCTTTATCCCAATGGACCGCAGATAGTTGATCTTAAACAAGGGAAGCTTCTCAAACCTCTGAAAGAATGGAATGGCTGGTATGAAGTGGGTATTCTCACCTTAAATAGACCTGCTGTACAATTTGCCTGGGTTCCTGCAGATGAATTAGTGTCTGTACATGAAATGCGACCGGTAGAAGGCTATCTCAGAACGGGAACGGAGGTTTATCTTGAAGAAGAGTTCGAGAAAATTCCGTTATCTAAACCTGCAAGTATTCCCTATGAAATGATTGCGAGTATTATCTCAGAACAAGATGACTACCTTAGGCTAGAAGCACACAATGGATGGAAGGCTTGGACAGCAAGAGAGAACCTTGTATATAACAAATCCAGTGGGATTCCAAAAGAACTTCCATCTGCCTTAGTCAATGATGAACGTATCGTTTTTAGCGATGAATCTAGTACGTATAATAACAGTGAATTAACGGAGTTAAACACGGAAATAGAAAAAATCTTCAGCGAAAATGAGAAAAGATTTGTAAGCGGAGATATTTGTTTCGTCGATAATAACAATATTATCTTTTCAGTTTACAACGGACATTATAATGACATACCTGAAAAGAATCATGACATTTATAAATATAACTTAGAAACCAAGAAGCTAAAGCTGCTTTGCCAAGAATTTATGATCTATTATGACAGTACTGTCAACATTAGGGATGCACGCAACTTTTCAATTATAAGAGGTGGCTCTTATCTACTTATCGAAGATGACAACGTCAAGACAAAAAGGTATCTTCGTTCTGAAGCTAAAGAGGTTTTCCAATATCCAAACGATGTTATTTATAATGAAAGTAATGATAAAATACTCATTCTAGAGAATGATCTGATAACAAAAACGAACCGAGCTTTTGTAACTGCAAATGATTTTACTTCACCGATAAAATTACCGTTTAACAATATCTACAGAGTTCAGTGGGCAGATAATGATAATGTACTTATAGCTTATAAGGACAGTAACTATAATAGCTATTTAGTTAAATATAATCTTAAAAATAAAAGTAAGGTCTCCATATCTATGCCGGACAATTACTGGTTCATAGATCCTGTGATTTCAGATAATGGAATAATAAAATTTTTATATTTAAATCAACCAATAAACGAAACTCCGTGGGGATTCTATGATACCACCACGGGGGAGATAAACTATCTATTTTTTGAGTGCCCTGTTGGTGTTACTCCGGTTAGGAACGGAAGAATTGCCGGCTATATACCGTCTTTTTATAAAGATTTGAATCAAAACAATCAACTGTTCATCTATAACAACACAACCAAAGAAATCTCACTCCGAAATCGCTCAATTGACCGCCCTCATAATGTAGCAGTTTCACCGGATGGAACCAGGATTATTTATACTATCAATGCGAAAGGGGAAAGCAAGTTCATTCTTAACGAGCCAACCTCGTCAGTCAGAAAAGAGACTTATAGAGATGTTTATAATATTTTTGAAATCGACATTGAGACGGGGGTTAGAAGTGAACTTGGTGCAATTCAAGATTTGCAATACCGGTATTTTAACCTATCACCCAATCGAAAGTGGATGTCTATGATTAAGATAACTTCTAGTGTTGGGGATGGTGAAGAGGGGATTCCTTTTCTTTATCAGCTATCTGACGGAAAACTTATGAGCCTCGAAGAAAAGGTTAAGAGATGGGATTACGAGACCAAATGGTTTAGTGATTCTTCCCGAATTATGTTTGGTAGGGAGACTATTTATAATCTGTATGACAGAGAAGTGTCCGACTGTCAAATTCCAGAAAATATGATTCCCTTAAGTAGGGAACCTTCACCGGATGGAAATAAAATTGTTGTTTTTGCTTATGAACAAGAGGAGCAAACTGGAAGACAACAAGGGCCGTTAATCTTATATTTTTTGGATAGTCAGAACATGAAAGTCATCAAAACAATTGAAACATCCCTTGGGACCTTAGAAGGTAAGCTAGGGAATCCCGAACCTATAAGATTTACATGGATGCAAGACAGTCAGGGTCTGATTGTTGAATCTTGGGTAGCGGAAGAATATTGGGAATCTTCTTTATGGAAGATTAATTTAACAGATGGTTCAGTGGCTAAATTCAGTGAGCTTGGGCAGTATCCTCTTGTCTCACCCGATGGCCAAAAAGTAGTTTATTTGACCCAAGAATATACCAACGAGGAACACAATCTTAATCCCAATACAATATTAAAAGTCGTTTCCCCAGAGAATGATGTGCTAAGCACTTTTGATATGGCACACTATGGAGTTTATGCTTTTGCAGGCCAGATGCTCTGGGACAGTTCATCTGATTTAATTGTGGCAACTGCCCATTTTTACGAAGACGGGATACAAAACAAATACCTGCTTTGTTGGGATACTTCGGTAAGGTCTATAAAAAAAATATTAGTTGATTATTCCACAACATTACTATACAGCGAAGACGGCAAAGTAGTTTGTGTTGATGGGAGTATTTAATTCAAAATTATTTAGATAATAGTATAGAACAACAAGGGTTTAGTCAAAGCACTTAGAGACCATATAAGGGGGAAACTAACTATGTCAAACGTAGCACCACTTGAAGCATTGAAAGCCCGTTTTGAGAAAAACATGGACCGCCATAAAGGTCTTGTATGGACTAAAATACAAGCAAAGCTGGGAGCTAATACTGAAAAACTGTGGTCACTCAATGAAATGGAAAAAACCGGTGGTGAACCGGATGTTGTTGGTTATGATGAAACGTCGGATGAATACATTTTTTATGATTGTTCAGCAGAAAGTCTTATCTATTAATTCTTCTATCTTGATATCTTTGTCTTCCGGAACCGAAGTTGATATACCAAAGGCTTACAGTCACTCTAATTATTTTTCCTTTGGAGAGTATATCTAAGCCGGCAATTTTTTGTCTTATATCTTCAGCGACAGAAATAGCTTGTTCACTATTCGTTTCTGCTAGGATAATCAAAAATTCCTCGCCACCATACCTACCAATAATGTCTGTTCTTCTTATTCGTTTCTTACACTCTTCAACTACGTTGACAATGACTTCGTCCCCTGCGAGATGTCCATACTGATCATTTGTTCTTTTAAAGTAATCGATATCAATCATTAATACTGATGTGTGTTTAGAATATCTTTGGGCTCTTAGTAATTCTTTCTCAGCTTCTTCCATCAGCTTTCTTCTATTGTATATATCCGTTAGTGAATCGTTGTAAGCCATATAGTTTAGTTTATTTAGCATATCTTTTTCCTTGGTTATATCCTGAAAAATATAAACACTGCACACGCTATTTTTATTCTCTTTGATAGCAGAAACATGGTATTTGTAGTACTTTTTTTGTCCGTTCTTCATGATTTCAACTTTATGGATATCATCAGCATTTTCAATAATCTTCTTTCCTTCTTCAAAGCAGGTTATGCTTTTACCTATATTAGTTGCATTAAGCCAGGAAAAAGTTTTTTGTCCAGAATTGTTAAAGTCAATTAATCTTCCATTGTCATCGATAACGATTATGCCCTCGCTTATTTCCGAGAACACAATACTTCTAATGATTTCTTTCATTTCTAGAAAATTATACCGGAATAAGGCAATGAAATAGGAAATGGCCATAACGAGAAATCCGAAAGGCGTTAGGTCCAGTCCCATCGGAGCCATACCTAGGAGGTAAATCGAAAAGACAATTGTTAAAGAAACAGATCCAAAAAGCATCCAAAATGACTGCGTACTTAGGCTATATTTAGCAGCCTTCCATAATTTATAAAAAACAAAAATACTAAATAGCAATATAGAATAGGAGTACGTGGCAAACACAAAGTACCATGGACCTTTCATCAGGTGTGCTATAAGATGGCCATTAAACTCAATTATGGACACATCCGCATAGTATAAATGATGATATTCATTTGTTGTGCTCATAAACAAGGTAAGGAATGGAATAATTAAGGCTAGGCTAATGAGTCTGAAAGACGGATATTTATTGTAATTAACTTTATAAGCAAACAGAAACCAAAAAACCGGAAGAAATGATAATCCAAAGTACTCCATCTTGAGGAAAAACTTTATTTGTTCTAAAAAAGTAAAGTAGTAGTATTGATAAAGGGTAAAATGTCTGGTAATATATGAATTGTGAAGAATGGTATTAAGTTCAATTATTGACGAACTATTTTGATGCTTAACTAATTTAATCTTAAATTTGAATATGATAAATGCAATGTATCTGTATGCACTTAAAAGTGCCTGGGGATACAGGGCTTGTTTCTTTACCTGACCGCAAGGTGTTTCCAAGCGGGAAGGCGCGCATGCGGTATGTGTGTTGTTTCTTTAGTATTTATTATGCCGTTCTGCTCCCTTTCTGTGTAAATTTGCGGAAAGGGAGTTTTTATTATGAAAGGGAGATGATGGCGAATGGATAAACGAATAGGCATTGTAGGTATTGTGATTGAAGACCTGTCATGCGTAGAACGGGTCAATTTGGTATTACATGAATATGCAGAGCTGATTGTGGGGAGGATGGGAATTCCCTACAGGGAACGCGGCGTATCTGTCATATCGTTGATTGTTGACGGCAGCAACGATCAATTCAGTGCATTGACCGGTAAACTTGGCAGAATCTCGGGGGCCTCGGTCAAGTCAATGGTTACTAAAAATTGAAATATCAAGCGTTTGACGTGTTGATAGGAGTGTGACCTATGCAATTTATGACCAAGAGCGACTATGAATTTTCCCGCTATTTGAATACAGCTGGTAAGAAAGAACTTTCTGGCATAATCCGCTATTTTTGTGCGGAAACGCCGCAGGAGGAGCTGTCCGAGCTCGCTGCCTGTGCAAATAGATTGCGAGAAAAGCATTATGGACGCAGGGTCTATTTTCGGGGGCTGATCGAATTTTCCAGCCACTGCCGAAAAGACTGCTATTATTGCGGTATACGCAAGAGCAATTTTAACGCTCGCCGCTACCGCTTGTCAGAAGAGGAGATCCTGAGCTGTTGCCAAAACGGCTATAACCTCGGGTTTCGTACCTTCGTGCTTCAAAGCGGTGAGGATAGCTATTTTACTGATGAGAGACTGTGCTCCCTCGTAGCAGAAATCAAACAGCGTTTTGCGGATTGTGCGGTGACGCTTTCGGTGGGCGAGCGACGTAGCGACTCCTATAAACGGCTCTACGATGCCGGTGCCGACCGCTATCTTTTACGTCATGAAACAGCGGATGTGGCCCACTACGATAAGCTCCATCCACCCATGATGAGTCTCGAGAACCGTAAGCAGTGTCTGTATAGCCTGAAGGAAATAGGTTATCAGGTAGGTGCAGGCTTTATGATGGAGTCTCCGTTTCAAACTTTTGATACCTTGGCCGAGGATCTCATATTTTTACGAGATCTTAAACCACATATGATTGGCATCGGCCCTTTCATTCCGCACATGTATACAAGGTTTGCAGGCCTTGACACTCCTTCCTCCGGCAGAACGGTCGTTATGCTGTCGCTTATTCGTATCATGCTGCCTAAAGTCCTGCTGCCATCCACCACTGCGCTCGGTACCATCGATCCACAAGGTCGGGAAAAGGGTCTGAAAGCTGGTGCCAATGTCGTGATGCCTAACTTATCCCCCGTTGCGTACCGCAGTGACTATTCCCTGTACGACAACAAGATATGTACGGGAGAGGAAGCGGCGGAGTGTCTGCATTGTCTGACAAACCGCATTGAGTCGGCAGGTTTTGAGCCTGATTTTTCCCGTGGTGATCATGTGGATTTGCAGAAAGGGGGAGACCTGATATGCGGATAGAACATGATATTCTGGGCGAGATGCCGATAGACGATAGCTCTTATTATGGGATTTACACGGCGCGTGCCGTACAGAATTTTGCCATCACGGGTGTTCCTTTTCATTCGGCTCTAGTAGAAGCCCTTGTTATAGTTAAAAAGGCGGCAGCACTTACTAATTGCACCATTGGTGCCTTAGACAAATCTATTGCGGGGGCGGTTGCCTCGGCATGTGACGAAATCCTGGCCGGCGGTCTGCGTGACCAATTTGTTGTTGACTGCCTGCAGGGCGGGGCCGGTACTTCTGCCAATATGAATGTGAACGAAGTGATTGCCAACCGGGCTATCGAGTTGTTGGGCGGGTACAAAGGCGATTACGGCTTGGTCCATCCATTGGACCATGTCAATTTGCATCAATCCACCAACGATGTATTTCCTACAGCAGTCCGCATTGCCGCTATCCGTCTATTAAAGCCGGTGACGGATTGTTTTGCCGACCTGCAAACCGCCCTGCAGGAAAAGGAAGAAGAGTTTTCCACCGTTTTAAAGATTGGCCGGACCCAGTTACAGGATGCAGTGCCCGTCACGCTCGGTCAGGAGTTCGGGGCCTGGGCGGCAGCCATTGCGCGCGACCGATGGCGCCTTTACAAGGCAGTGGAGCGGCTGCGGCAGGTAGATATCGGCGGCACCGCCGTGGGGACGGGGATAAACGCACCAAGAATATATATTTTTACTATGATTGAGCAGTTGCGGGAAATGAGCGGCATCGGGCTGGCACGTACCGAGTATATGATGGATCCCACGCAAAACTGCGATGTGTTTGTGGAGGTCTCGGGGCTACTAAAGGCTTCGGCGGTAAATCTCACCAAGATTTCCAATGACCTCAGGCTTTTATCGTCGGGGCCTCGTGCCGGGATCGGGGAGATTACCTTGCCCGCCGTGCAGGCAGGCTCCTCGATTATGCCGGGTAAAGTAAATCCTGTGATTGCTGAGGCGGTTAACCAGACGGCGTTTCAGATCATGGCTGATGATCTGGCCATCACCCTTGCATCTCAGGCCGGTCAATTGGAATTAAACGCATTTTTGCCGCTTATTGCCAAGAACCTTTTGGAGATGCTGGATCTTCTGCAAAACATGCTGCCCCTGTTTACCAATCGCTGTATCCGGGGAATCAAAGCGAACAGGCAGAGCTGCCTGCAAAAATTAAATGAGAGTTTCGCCCTGGTGACGGCTCTGATTGGCTATATCGGCTATGACAAAGCATCCGAGGTAGCGCTGTTATGCCAAGAGACCGGCAGGCCGGTGCGCGAGATTGTACTCGAGCAGGGCTATGTGGATTCTGAAACCCTGGATGAAATATTCCGACTGGAACGGTTAACTGCTCCGGAAGTTTTAAAGGTAAAGGTAAGATGAAAATGCAAAATATGAATGAAACCCCTCTAGCAAACAGGTTTACCATCGGCCTTTTCGGCAGGCGTAACGCCGGAAAATCTTCTCTGATTAATGCTCTGACCGGACAGCCGGTAGC
Source organism: Gracilibacter sp. (assembly GCA_024637055.1). Classification (GTDB taxonomy): domain Bacteria; phylum Bacillota; class Desulfitobacteriia; order Desulfitobacteriales; family Syntrophobotulaceae; genus Gracilibacter. The sequence goes on from JAGXFZ010000017.1 coordinate 32,722, forward strand.
TGTTACGTCCGAGGTGGCGGGAACAACGACTGATCCGGTTTACAAAGCCATGGAACTTTTGCCCATCGGGCCGATCGTGCTGGTCGATACTGCCGGACTCGATGACACAGGTAAGCTTGGCGAACTGCGGATCGAAAAAACCTACGAGGTACTGCGCAAAACAAACCTGGCTCTCGTGATTGTCGATGCTGAAGCTGGTATTACCGAGTTTGAGACGGAATTTATAAGCGAGCTTGTCCAGCGGAAAATCTCGTCTGTCTGCATTTTAAACAAATGTGACAAGTATACCGCAGACGATGAAGAGCTTAAAAGGATAGGGGAGCTAATAAAAATACCTGTGTTAGGCGCTAGCGCCCAGGAAGGTACGGGAATCGATCAGGTCAAAGAACAGATCATCACCAGCTCAAAATATGAAGATACTGAGCCTGCGCTGGTAGGAGACCTGATTAATGCGGGAGACATCGCCGTACTTGTGACACCCATAGACAAGGCGGCGCCTAAGGGACGACTGATTCTACCCCAACAGCAGACGATCCGCGATATTATTGAAAGTGACGCGGTGGCGGTTGTTACCAAAGAGCATGAGCTTAGACTGACGCTGGAACGCTTGACTGCCCCTCCTGCCATCGTCATTACAGATTCACAGGCCTTTTTAAAGGTTTCCGCCGACACGCCTAGGGATGTTCCCATGACGTCCTTTTCAATTCTTTTTGCGCGGCAGAAGGGGGACCTTGCGGAAATGGTTCGCGGCCTTAAGCGTATAGAGAGGCTTAAGCAGGGAGACAAGGTTCTCATTGTCGAGGGCTGCACTCATCATCGTCAGGCGGATGATATTGGGTCAGTAAAAATCCCGCGCTGGATACGTCAGATTACGTGCGGTGACATCCGCTTTGAGTGGGCTTCCGGTGCTCATTTCCCGAAGGATATCGCTCAGTATGCAGCGATAGTTCACTGCGGCGGCTGTATGCTTAACCGCAGAGAAATGCAGTACCGGGTGGAAAAAGCACGCGAACAGGACGTTTTTATCACTAACTACGGTATGCTCATCGCCTATGTGCAGGGCATTTTGGACCGTGCTTTACAGCCCTTTCCCGCGGCAAGGCTTGCCCTTGAGGCTAATGAGCTATAATATACTATTTTTATTTGAAAGGGGCCAAAGAGATGTATAACGTGAAATCTATGGACTCCAATGAATTTATTGATGATGGAGAAGTTTTATCATCAATTGCTGAGGCCAAAAAGCTTGCTCAACAAAAAACAGAAATCGACCGGATTCTGGCCAAAGCAAGGGAGTGTAAGGGTCTTTCGCACAGAGAAGTAGCTGTATTGCTGGAAATTGACGATGATGAAACCTTGAATATGATGTATAAAATAGCAAGGGAAATTAAGGAAAAAATCTATGGCAAGCGGATTGTGCTGTTTGCGCCACTGTACCTTTCCAACTATTGTGTGAACAATTGCCAATACTGCGGCTACAAGTGTGCCAACAAAATCGGCCGGCACAAGCTTACTCAGCAGGAACTACGGGAGGAAGTCCGGGCCCTGGAGGCCATGGGCCACAAGCGGCTGTTGCTTGAGGCTGGTGAGGATGACGAGAAATGTCCCATCGAGTATATATTGGAGTGCATCCAGACCATCTACAACGAACAATTTCAAAACGGCGCGATCCGAAGAGTCAATGTGGATATCGCTGCGACCACCGTGGAGAACTACCGGAAACTGAAAGACGCTAAAATCGGTACCTATATCTTGTTTCAGGAAACTTATCATAAGTCCACCTATCTTGCCTTGCACAGCGGGCCCAAGCGCAATTACGAGTGGCATACCGAGGCCATGGACCGGGCGATGCACGGCGGCATAGACGATGTGGGCATCGGTTCCTTGTACGGTCTGTACGACTACCATTATGAAACAGTGGCACTCATGATGCACTCCGAGCATTTGGAAGCGGTTTATGGGGTAGGCCCGCATACCATTTCATTTCCGCGGCTGCTGCCGGCTGAAGGTATTGATTATGACAGTTTTCCGCTGGTAAAAGACAGGGATTTCAAAAAAGTGGTGGCAACTATCCGCTTGGCGGTCCCCTACACGGGGATGATTGTTTCCACGAGAGAGGGGATTGATTTCCGCAAAGAGCTTCTGGAAATCGGCATATCACAGATGAGTGCTGGTTCCTGTGTCGGAGTCGGAGGATACGCCGAGAGAAAGACCGTGGATGAAACCGGGGTTGAGGAAAAGCCGCAATTTTATCTTGCTGATCATAGAAAGCCAGTTGATGTGATCAAGTGGCTGGTTCGGGATGGCTATGTGCCAAGTTATTGCACGGCATGCTACCGCCAGGGCAGGACGGGCGACCGCTTCATGCCTCTAGCCAGATCGGGTCAGATCGGAAATTTCTGTCTGCCGAATGCGCTACTTACCTTTGAGGAATATCTGAAAGACTATGCGGATGACGAACTAAAGGACTTGGGCAAGGAACTGATTGAGTGTGAGATTCAAAACGTTCCCGATGAAAAACGGAGGGCGATGGCAGTGGATTATCTAAACCGGATTCGTAGTGGAGAAAGAGACCTGAGGTTCTAAAAACTCTAGTAATATATTATCATTTATCATTATACGGCGAGAATACTCCCACCTCTCTAGGTGGTGAGATGAATCGCAGTCCCGAAATATTACGAACATCTGTTCCTTTTGGGCCCTTTCTATGGTAAAATAAGGATAGGATGGATGAAAGAGGGTGTTTGAAATAATTCGGGCCCTAAAAACTAAATTCTATACCTCTAAAAATAATCTGAATCGTCTCTTCACCTGCAACCGCATCTCAGCTCAAGTATACAACGATTGCCTGAATCTAGCCAAAACGCACTTTCTACAAACAGGTAACTGGATCGACCGGAGTGCTTTGCACTTGGCCACTAAAGGAGAGTATCCCATCCACAGCCAATCCATCCAGGCAGTGTTCGAGAAATACATTAACGCCAGGGACAATGCTCAAAAAGCCAGAACACTCGGCTATACCCAAGTCCGCTATCCGTACAGGGAAAAGAAGAACTTCAATACGAAATGGAAAAAAGATGGCTTCCGAATCGGTGAAAACGGAAAAATTGAATTAAGCCTGGGAATCTTTCATGGTAAACGTCAAAAGCCAATCGTAGTACGGGTAAAAGAGTTGCCGCCAGGCCAAATCAAAGAGATCGAACTTATCTATGACCGTGGTCTGAAACTTGCTATTGCTTACGATGACGGTAAGTATGCCAAAGAAAAATGAGCAAATGTCAAAAGGGTTCCCGGCAATGGAAAAAAACCGACGAGCCTTACATTACATCCTGAGCAAGAGCGATGCCCAGTTGACCGATACCCTCCATAAAACCACCCGCGCGTTTGTTAACTGGTGCCTAGAAAATCAAGTCAAACAAGTCGTTGTGGGCGAAGTAGAAGGTGTTCAGCGCAACACCTCATGTAAGAAGAAACAAAACAAACACAAAAAAAGATCAGCAAGACACAATCAAAAAATGTCTCAATGGCAATTTGGCCGAATCACAAGCTACCTTCAGTATAAACTGGCAGCCGAAGGCATAAGCCTGGAAAAAGTAAACGAAGCTTACAGTACACAAACGTGTCCCGTTTGTGGGAGAAAGAAGAAACCTTCCTCCAGAAATTACAGTTGCCGGTGCGGATACCGGGAACACAGGGATATTCACGGAGCGAAGAACATCTTAAGCAAATACAAGTACGGAGAGTTCCGGGAAATCACTTCAGTTGAATACAGGTATCTACGGGTCGCTTAAAGCGAGAAGTAGTAGATGCCATGAACCTGGCCAGTATACTCAAGGAGTATGCTGTTGCCGGCTCTACCAGAATGATGTACTCACACCCATTGGGGTGAGGTATCTCTAACCGGGATAACATTGAGACATGCATTTTGAAATGGCCGGAAGCCCCTACCTCAACACGAGGTGTAGGTGGGGGAGGTTCACGACAGAATTAAAGTTAAGTGGTATATGTTGTTAATCAGAGCAATTGTATGACGGAGGAGTGATTTTTTGAACATACTAGTTGCAGAGGATGAAAGAGATATTAGAAACCTTTTAAAGCTAAATCTCGAGCAGGAGGGGTACTTTGTCTTTGCTGTAGAGGATGGGTTGAAAGCTTTAGAGGTTATACAGAAGCAAACTATTGATCTTGCCGTCCTAGATGTTATGATGCCGCAGATGGATGGATTCAATTTATTGCGTAAAATTCGTAATATTAGTAACCTCCCCGTAATCGTCCTTACTGCTAGAGGGGATGATATGGATAAGATTCTAGGACTGGGGATCGGTGCAGATGACTATCTTGTAAAACCATTCAGTATGGCAGAATTGCTAGCAAGGGTTAGTGCACAGCTAAGAAGAAAGCTTGAATACTCTTCCCCAAAGCAAGAGGTATCTTCTCAAATTGCTTATGGCAGTTTGGTATTGGATATGGACGGTTGCTGTGTATATAAAGAAGGTTTGCCGGTGGAACTCAATGCCAAGGAATTTAAGTTATTGAAACACCTGATGGAGAACCCAGGAAGAGTTTATACCAAGAAGCAGTTATATGGAGCGGTCTGGGAGGAGGACTATTATTATGACGATAACACCATTATGGTACATATCAGTCATGTAAGAAATAAGATAGAAACTGATCCCAAGAACCCGGAATACGTAAAAACAATCCGCGGTATTGGCTATAAATTTTCCAAACAGAATGAGGGTAAATTATGAAGCGTACAATAGCGAACCAATTTTTAATTAACTATGCACTTATGTTTATTATCTCTATTATGGTTGCCGTATTTGCGCTGATACTTATGGATTTCTCCAGTGATGTCTTATCTAAAACCCTCTCAAAGAACAAATATTCTGCAGCCAGTTTAATGCAGGATGATTACAATAGGATCAATACAACGACAGTCTTGGAAAATGGTGGCGGGGTGCAGGTAATCAGTAAAGACTATGAAGTTGTATTCTCTTCAGGGCTTAACACTCTACCAAAAGATAAGCTTACCACATCAGAGTTTACTGAATTTCTAATGGCTACCAATAGCAGAGACATACCTTACGGTTATAGTATTGAATATAATGACACGGAACAGTTTTGGTTAGTTGTTACCTTCCCGACTTCTATCAGACTTGAGTTCGCCATTGTACATAATAAAGATTTTGCCTCGGCGGATATGCAAAATGTAGCTGGCGCTATAGTGGCTATTGTCTTATTCTACCTGCTGTTGCTGGCAATCAGCACATTGATTTATTCTAAGATAACGTCAATCGGTATAGTGAACCCTTTGAAAAAACTAAGTATTAGCGCACGACGTCTTAGAGATGGGGATTATTCTGCAAGAGTTGACCTTAATCTTAAAAATGAATTTGGAGAGTTACAGGATACATTCAATGCGATGGCAGAAAAGATTGAACAGGAAACATCACTAAGAAAACAGTCAGTAGAGAACCGTAAAAAACTGATTTTGGATATTTCCCATGATCTCAAGAATCCTTTGGCAAGCGTTATGGGGTATGCAGACCTTTGTAGCAATAAACAAAATTTAACCAAAGAAGAACAGGACGCTTACTTGGATATTATTTATGAAAATAGTGCTCGGGCTAATAATTTAATCACTGACCTGTTTGAACTATCTAAGATGGAAAGTTCCGAATATGCAATAAATAAAACTAGGATAGATGTTTGTGAATATATACGGGAGAAAATGGGGAGGGCTATTCCAATCTTTGATAAGGCTGGTTTCAGCTATGATTTTGACATCCCTGAAAAAGAAATTATGGTAATGCTTGATATAGCGCAGATGGATAGGGTATTTCAAAATCTAGTTGATAATTCAGTGCAATATAATCCGCATGATACCAAAATCAAGGTTAGTGTTATGCAGAGGGAAGATGAAGCCGTCATTATATTTAAAGATAATGGGATTGGAATCTCTAACGAACTATCTAAGGACATATTTAAACCGTTTGTGAGAGCGGATAGGGCGAGAAATTCACAGACAGGTGGTACAGGTCTAGGGCTGGCAATCGTAGAGAAAATCATTGTGGCACATGGTGGAAAAATAAGACTTATAACCGATAAAAACAAGGGATGTGAGTTTATAATTACCTTACCAAAGGCTAATTAAAAGAAATTCCAGCCAAATAATAATGTGAACAAAGGTTCTAATAAAACCAATAGCTAGCAAATGAACTATTGGTTTTTATTTATGCTTCAAATAGGGGTTCTTTGGAACCCAACGTCTGGTTGAGTAAATCCTTAAATGCCATAAAATATTTTGTGGCTATATCAGGATTGTTCTGGTGAAAGAAACTATCATTCATCACAAAAGAGAAAGCGGTCATAAAAAATGCTGATAGTTCTTCAGGGTATCTCACATCAAATATACCTTCGTTATTCCCTTGATTGATGATATGAGTAAAGTAACCAAACATAGTATAAACGAGTTTATGACAAATCTTATCCATCAAAAAAGAATTTTCTGGGGATTGAACGATGTCTTGCACTAGAGAATCTTTTGGATCAGGGGGCTCTGTATTTACTGTACTATTTAAAAAATCTGTAATTTTTTCTTTAGCAGAAAGGCTTTCGTCATAGGTGATAATTTTTAATTTGGCAAGCATAGGCTCAGCTTGCCTTTCTACAATCCAAAAGAGAATATCCTCTTTAGAATTAAAATGATAATACAATAATCCCCTTGAAATCTTCAAGGCGTCCACGATATCTTGGGTAGTTGTTTGTTCATAGCCTTTATTAAAAAAAAGTTCTTTGGCAGCAGCTATTATTTCGGATTTACGAACCTCTACATCTTTTACCTCTCGCATATATGACACCTCCTTACAATGGAAATATAACACCCGACTGACAAAGTGTCAATAATAAATATATAAGTAATAAAAAAGTTTTTAGTATATATCAGTTTTGAAAAACAGTTTACTTTTAAGGTAAATTCTGTTAAATTATATCCGATTCATTAGGCTGTCTGATAGTGGGCTATTGATAACGTTAGATCTAAGGAGGAGTAAGCTTTGAACAAGATCTTGCTGGTGGAAGATGATTTGAGCTTGATTGTAGGACTGGAATTTTCCTTGCAAAAAAACGGGTTCCTGGTGGAGATAGCCAGAACAGTAAAAGAAGCATTTTCCAGAATTGAAGATTCTAAATATGACTTGTTGATTCTTGATCTTACTCTACCCGACGGTAGCGGTTTTGATATCTGCCGAAAGATAAGGCAATCTTCTGCAGTACCGATAATATTTTTGACCGCTTCTGATGAAGAAGTAAATATTGTCATGGGGCTGGATATCGGCGGCGATGATTACATAACAAAGCCTTTTAAACTTAATGAACTTGTCTCCCGTATTCAGGCCCTGCTTCGGCGGGCCGGGCTGACAGATAGAGAGCAGATTGAGTTGCAATCTAATGATTTAACTGTCAAGTTGTTAGAAAGCAGGGTGTGGAAAGGGAAGCAGGAACTGGAGTTCACTACTGCCGAATACAGGCTCTTATGTCTATTAATGAGAAACCCAAATATTGTTCTGACCAGAGAACAAACTTTAGATAGACTTTGGGATCACAATGGCAGTTTTATTGATGACAATACTTTGTCGGTATATGTACGTAGATTAAGAAGCAAAATTGAAGATGACCCGGAAAAGCCAAAGCTCCTCATGACCGTAAGAGGATTAGGCTACCGCTGGAATGTTATAAAGGAAAGAGATTGAAGATGGGTATATTCAGTGATAAAGATCTGAAAAAACTATTAATTATCTTAATAGCCGCCCTCTTGAGCACGGCTATTTTGGGGCAGATAGCCGCCAGATTCCTTGCTGAGGACTATAAAAGTAAGTTGATGGACCATGATTATACCCTTGCCGGATTTTTAGTCCAAAATGGAATGGAGAAATCAGTAATTCTGGAGGCTTTTACTTCCGACAAGACGGATGGGGATTATAAGGCGGGACAAGAGCTTTTAGCAAAGGCGGGATATCAAGCAAGCATCTCCACTAGATTTTTGCCTGAGGTAAAAAGTGTACAACATCAATATGCATTAGTATTCCTAATGGTTTCTCTTATTTTGGTTGTAGTCATCCTAACTATTATATTTAGATATGCTCTTCACCAGGATAAAAAGCTGCAAACAGCCAATGAAGCTATTATCGCGTTTCGGAATGGAGATACTAGTAGGCGTCTAGAGGATAATGAAGAAGGCAGCTTAGCTAAACTCTTTGCTTCGGTCAATTCTCTGGCAACCTCTTTGACGTCTCATGTCGCCAAAGAGAAGGAAAATAAAGAATTTCTTAAGGATACGATTTCAGATATTTCCCATCAACTAAAGACTCCCCTAGCTGCTTTACAAATGTATAACGAGATTATTCAGGATGAGAATACTGGAAATAGTGTGGTGGCTGACTTTACGGTCAAAAGTGAGAATGAATTAAAGCGGATGGAAGACTTGATTCAAAATCTGCTCAAACTGGCAAGGCTGGATGCAGGCGTAATTGAGTTAGAGAGACGAAACCATCCTCTCCAAGAATTCTTATTAAAAACCGTTCATAGATTTAGTACGCAAGCTGAGGTGGAACATAAATTTTTGCACTTACAGGGGAATGATTCTATTACCTTGAGCTTTGATGAAGGATGGCTGGGAGAAGCTATCGGGAATCTTATTAAGAATGCCCTCGACCATACAGTAGCTAATGATAATATTGAGATTAGCTGTGAAGAGACACCGGTTGTAATTAGAATAGTGATTAATGACTCTGGACAGGGGATTCATCCAGATGATATTCATCATATCTTTAAAAGATTTTACCGAAGCCGTTTTTCGCAAGATCGCCAAGGAGTTGGAATCGGACTGTCTCTTTCCAAAGCAATCGTGGAAAAACATGGAGGCTCACTAACGGTTGAGAGCGAATTAGGGAGAGGAACAACATTCTCTATAACGTTTCCAAAGCTTACAAATATGTAAGCTTTGTTTCACTTGTCTGTAAGGTAGGTATGTTATGATTTGCCAAAATAGCAGTGAGGTGTCAAATGGAAATACTAATAACAAATAAACTATCTAAAACATATGGTACAGGTGAGACAAAAGTTGAGGCTCTTAAAGATGTTTCCTTCTCCGTGGCTAAAGGAGAATTCGTGGCTATTGTCGGACCGTCTGGTTCAGGGAAAAGTACCCTTCTCCATTTGCTGGGAGGGTTGGATTATCCGACTGTAGGGCAAGTATTCTTGGACGGCAGAGGACTATTCAGTATGCGTGAGAAGGAACTGGCGGTTTTGCGTAGACGTAATATCGGGTTTATCTTTCAAGCCTATAATCTAGTTCCAGAATTAAATGTGGAGGAGAATATCGTCCTACCGTTGCTGTTGGACTCGCAAAAGCCAGATAAGGAGTACATAGATGAACTTCTTAACACCTTGGGGCTCCAAGACCGTAAACATCATTTGCCAAACCAACTGTCTGGTGGGCAGCAGCAGCGGATAGCCATAGGACGAGCCTTAGCTGCTAGACCGGCTATTATTCTGGCAGATGAACCAACAGGCAACCTGGACAGTAAAAACAGCAGAGATGTGGTCAATCTTATGAAACTGTCGGTGGAAAAGTATAAACAGACCCTAATTATGATTACACATAATGAGAACTATGCTTCTTTTGCAGATAGGGTGTTATATGTGGAGGACGGTATGGTGAGCGAATTAGGGGGTAACACGCGATGAAGAGTTACCTCTCTCTTGTTACTAAGTATCTGTCTGCTCATAAGAAAAAAACTAGGTTGACTCTGATAAGCGTGGTTATTTCGGTAACTTTAATCACTGGGATTTTCTCTATGTTTGAGGGGTTTATAAAATTTGAAAAGCTTCAGATTATTCACGACTATGGCAACTATCATATTCTGGTCAAAGATGCCACTGAAGAAGAAAAAAACGCTATTGCCGCTCGTCCTGATGTACAAAACTCTGGTAGATGGAAAGAAGTAGGGAAGGCAAATATCAATGGCCAGCCCTGTGTACTGGGGGCTGTAGACAGTAACTTTGCTCCCAATATGAACATTAATGTTATTGAGGGAAGTTACCCTAACGGAAAGAACCAGATTATGCTGGAAAAATGGGCCCTGGAGAATTTTTCTCCAGATTTAAATGTGGGCGATGCAGTTAAACTTACTCTCTCTAATAATCAGGAAAGTGAATTTATTATAAGCGGTGTATACAATGACCTTGGAAATATGAAAGCCCAGGGAGTACCAGGTGTTCTAATATCTAATGAATTGGCTGAGAAGATTGCACCTGATAAGACTGAATTGTTCCTTATCGAGTTCAAGAATAAAGCGGATATTATTAAGGCAGAAGAAGAAATCAAGCACAACTTAAATATTGCTGCCGAAAGAATAGGACACAATGAACGCCTGCTGGCAGTTATCGGACAGAGTGCCCATGAAGCCGCTATGGGGTTATACACCATAGGAGGTGTTTTATTTTTCATCGTCCTATTGGCAGGCGTAGTAATGATTTATAATACATTTAACATTTCGGTGATGGAAAGAATCCGGCAGTTTGGTCTCTTAAGATGTATAGGGGCCTCCCAATCCCAGATAGAGAAATTGGTTAAAAGGGAGGGGCTCTATATTACCCTAGCTGCAATTCCCATCGGAATATTGTTGGGCCTTCTTATGACCCTGGTTTGTTCAGCCATTCTTAAGTTTTATAATCCAGGCATTTTTGGACTGATGCCTTTATTCACCTTCAGTTTATCGGGGATAGGGGCAGGTATTCTGGTAGGATTTATGACTGTCTTTACAGCTGTGTTCTTACCAGCAAAAAAAGCAGGCAGGGTCTCCCCAGTTAATGCCGTAACCGGAAGTAATGAAGTTAAGGTTTCCAAAAAGCTAAAAAGAGGTTATCTGACCAGAGCTTTTCCCGTTGACATGGCTATGGGGATTAATAATGCTTTGGTGAAGAAGAAAACCTTAATCCTGATGTCCTGTTCCATTGCTCTCAGTATTATCATGTTTTTGGGTTTTCAGGTGTTTGTTGATTTTATGCATAGTTCTTTGAAGACAACCAAGCCC
>JAGXFZ010000018.1 GCA_024637055.1 Gracilibacter sp.
GGCCACTTCACTGAGGCGAAGCCCTGCACTATAGAGAGTCATAAGAATACACTTATCTCTCAAGTTATCGCAGGCATTAAAAAGGGATTGGAGTTCTTCTTGGGTAAAGATAGCAGGGAGTTTACGATGTTTACGGTGACGAGGAATCTTCTTTATTGCTAAATTAATATCAAAGGTAATACCATACAAAAAGCGAAGGGCGCTGTTGTAGGTGTTTACCGATCCGGAAGCTAGCTTTTTTTCTTTGGTGAGATAGTGGAGAAACTGTCTTATATCCTCTATGTCTAGCTCGGTTGCAGGTTTGTTAAAGTGATCCTGAAAACCTTTAACTCTGGAATAGTATTCATTCTGGGTATTCTTGCTTAATCCTCGTAGTTCCACATCAAATACTAGCTTGGCTAAAACCTCATCCTTTGTCATAAAACAACACATCTCCTTTAGAATAAATATCTAATATTCTACAGGAGATGTGTAAGGAAGTAATAGTCTACGGCCATATTTGGTTAAGCAGCAAAACACCACTCCGGAAACCACCGCGCCAGCGGTTTAGTGCTATCCTACTAACTACAACTTAGCCTAAGCATTAACAGGCTTCCAGTTATAGACATTTGTATCAGCTTCTTGGCATTATTCTATAACCCTTCAGTTTAGAGTCTCTAGTCGTTGATTTGATTAAACATTGGACTGCATTCGTAGGATAATGAGGAAAACGCAAGTTTTTCTCAAGTTTTTCTCAATTTTATGAAAACAAACTTAATTAGGCAAACAAAAAACACCGCAAAAGCCTTGCGGTGTCTCACTTTCTTTTGGCAGGGGATGCAGGAGTTGAACCCGCACCAGCGGTTTTGGAGACCGCTGTTCTACCATTAAACTAATCCCCTATGCTGATTGATTTAAAAGGGCGACGAAGGATATTATAGCTGACTTTGACATATGTGTCAATAATAACACCTGAAAATACTGAAGCCAATGGCAATATATTCAAAAATTATGTCAAAATTAAAAGGATTTTTGTGTTAAAAAAAGAATACAATAATATCATAATAGCATTGTCGAAAGGATACTTCTATTGGGCATTGATCTTCATCTTCATACAACTGAATCTGATGGATTCCTCGCGGTGGATGAAGTATTGTCTATTGCCCACAAGCGCGGTTTAAGTCTCATTTCTATTACAGATCATGACACTACCTTGGGAGTCGAAAAAGCTCTCAAAATTGTTGAAAAGTACCCATTAAGAATTATACCTGGGATAGAATTCAGTACAATTTATAAAAATGAAGAAATCCATCTGCTTGGCTATTATAAAACTATTGATAATGATATTCTCCAAGAGAGACTTAAAACAATACGTGAAGAAAGAACAGAAATAACTAAAAGTATGGTAAAAAAGCTACAGCAGAATAATATTGACATAGAGTGGAATGAAGTTTGTGCAGTAGCTAGTGAATACGGTATTGTCTGTAAGACTCATATAATGTACGCTCTTAGAAATAAGATGATAGAACCTCAATACCTAAATTGGAATCTTATTGCTTCCTGGTTTAGACCAGGTGGACTGGCTTATATACCTTATACGGGAAATCCGTATGTAGAAGCAGTTGATTTTATATTTGCAACTGGAGGGTTACCGGTTTTAGCTCATCCAGGAATCATCAAGAATAGGTCACTGGTGGCAGAATTACTTAGGTACAAGCCTATAGGTCTTGAGGTGTATTATGCTTACTGGGAAGAACAAGAAGAAATGATATCATTTTTCCGTAAACTATCAAGAAACATTGCTGTGTTATCTACCGGAGGAAGCGATTACCATGGCTTTTATAGTCCAGTAGAAATAGGAAAAATACATGTCCCTCTTGAGTGTGGCAATGATTTAATGGCTTACCTTGATATCAGATAGTGAGATTTATTTCTATTAACAGATGGAGTGATGCAATTTTGAACTTATTAAAAAATGTACTTTTAAAATTATTAGCTTTAGTGTATTTTACTATGTTTATCATATCCGGATTGGGATATTTGGGGATTGGAGAATTTTCTACGAATATTTTCAATATGTTTAGCAGCATTTTAGGTGAATACGTTTTAGCGATACCTATAATCTGTCTTATTTTCACCGGCGTATGTTGGTATATTTCTCAATCATACGCAAAAAAAAAGGAAGACGTAATACCAATAGAAAGAGAATACGGTGATAACATAAGTAATCTCAGAGCTTTTAAAAAGAGTTCATATGGTTTACATCCTTCTAACGGATTTGACTCCTACTTCGTTGACGAACTACCAATAAGAGAAACCTATCGGGTTAATGAAGAAAAATATAATCATTTAGGCACGAATTTCTCTACATATTTTGGCCAAGGAAAAAGGAATATGTACATGCCTTCACGGGTTACGAAACTACAGGGATTTCAAGATTTTTTTAGGAATACTTTATGTGAATATGATAAAGTAGCTAATGATATGACTATAGGTACCTCTTGTAAGGTGGAAGTAGATAATCAGCTTAACCCAAGAAGACAACTATATAATCCAGGAAGGCAAGCTGAAGAGCCCAGACGGGAAAGAAAAGCTGAAGAAGTCCATAATATTAATAAAAATATTAATATTAGTAATAGTAATAACAATAGTAAAACGAAATGGAAACTCCCAGGTTTGGAACTATTAAACACTTCGTTGCAAAGAGATGATGGTCCTAAACAGTATAATCCTAAAGTGATTGAAGATGTTTTAAGTAATTTTGGAGTAGTTGCTAAAGTTGTAAATATTTCTATAGGGCCAGTTATAACTCGTTATGAGTTGTCACCTAACCCTGGAACAAAGATAAGCAAGATAACTAACCTAGCGGATGACATAGCCCTAGCTCTTGCTTGCAAGGAGATACGTATCGAGGCTCCTATTCCAGGCAAAGCTGCCATAGGTATCGAGATTCCTAGGGATAATCCTGTCACAGTTTCATTCAGAGATGTAATTGATTCGCGAGAGTTTACTACTGCTACATCCAAACTAAAAGTAGCTCTAGGTAAAACGATAACTGACATTCCAGCCATAGGTGAATTAAATAAGATGCCTCATCTCTTGGTGGCCGGAGCTACAGGTTCGGGAAAAAGTATTTTTATAAATTGTTTGGTTACTTCGTTATTGTTCAATACCACTCCTGACGAAACCAAACTTTTATTGATTGACCCCAAGATGGTTGAGTTGAGCCTGTATAATGGAATCCCTCATCTCCTGACACCGGTTGTCACTGATCCCAAGAAGGCTAGCAAGTATCTTAAACAAATTGTCAATGAGATGGAAAATAGGTATCAACTTTTCGCTTCCCAAGGAATACGGGATATCGATCATTATAATAATGTGTCTACCAATAAATCATTATCATATATCGTAGTTATCATAGACGAACTGGCAGATTTAATGATGGTATCAGCTCACGATATGGAAGAATTGATATGCAGATTAGCTCAAAAAGCGAGAGCAGCAGGAATACATTTAGTTATTGCAACCCAACGTCCATCCGTTAACGTGATTACGGGACTAATTAAAGCAAATATACCTAGTAGGATATCTTTTGCCGTCTCTTCCCAGATTGATTCCAGAACCATTCTTGATGCTGGGGGTGCAGAAAGATTACTGGGTAAAGGAGATATGCTTTATTCTCCCGCCGGGCTGTCTAAACCTCAGAGAATCCATGGTTGCTTTATCGACGAGAATGAAGTGAAAAATGTGGTTCAGCATTGGAAGAACCAGGGAACAGATTATGTATTCACTGAAGAACATATTGAGGAAAGCATTGATGAAGAGAAGATGTCTGATGAACGATTTTTAGAAGCTTGTAAACTTGTGATCACTTCGGGGGTAGCATCGGTATCTTTTCTCCAAAGAAGGATGAGAGTCGGATATTCCAGGGCAGCACGGTTGATGGATATGCTTGAAGACGCTGGAATAGTCGCAATATCTGAGGGCAACAAGCCACGAGATATTCTAATAACCCTTGATGACTTTCATAGCAATTTCGGCTGATTCTAGTCTGTTTCTGACAGGCTCCCCTTAACTTAATAAATGTCTTTACTTTGACATCCTTGTTCTTAAGAAAAGAATAGGGATGTCTTTTCATTCGTTTTCCTCTGTTTTCCTCCTAACGTAGCCTTTGTTACGAATTAGGACCAAATAAATGGACATAATGAAGAAAGACTAAATTTTACTATTTGGGGATGAATCATGAGAATAACGAGTAATCTATTTTCCCGGTTTAATGATAGAAAGTATGACCAGTTTGATAATGTGAAGGAATATGCAACTGAACTTGCTCAATTTCATAACTGGCTTGGCCTAACTGATCAAGGAAAAAGTCTATTACCTTTGTTAAAAGATCGAGGTCGCTATATTAAAGAGTCTTATCAAAGCATTAATCAGCATTACTACAAGACCGAGGATGTTATCCCCGCAGCGGAATGGTATCTAGATAATTATTATCTGATCAATGATTTAATTGATGATGTAATTATCGATTTGACAAAGCAATATGAATCTAAACTACAGTATTTTACGGGAGGAGATTTAGCTGGCTTTCCGAGAATATATGTGTTAATTTCAGAATTCGTCAAGAATAATGACAATGAGTTGAATTTCGATTACTTAAGAGAATTCATCATTCACTATCAATCAGAAGCACCACTTTCCTCAGCTGAGATTTGGGCTATATCTATAATGCTTAAAGTAATTCTACTGGATAAAATATTCTATCAAGTAGAACGAATAATCTACATTCAAAAAGAGAGAGAATTTGCGGAGAATTGGTTGAATTCTGTATTGGGTAAGGAAAGCAGTGAAGATATCTGTTCCCAGGATTTAGATATTACGTCTTCATTCTCTACAATTTTCATTGAAAGAGGCGCTAAAAGGCTCAAAGAGTTAGGTTCGGATGCCAAAATGTTATTTAACTGGTTAGATAACATAGCTAACAAACAAAATCTCACAGTTGAAAAAGTTATTAGTAATGAGCATTATCACCTAACCTCTCAAGGTGTGATTATGGGGAACATAATCACCACTCTAAAGTTAATTAATTCTGAAAACTGGTCCGAGTTTTTTGAAGAGGTAAGCCTTGTCCAACAAGTATTGAACAACGATCCAGCTCAAATATTTGCTGAAATGGATTTTGATTCCCGGGACAAATATCGTCACGAGATAGAAGATCTAGCTGCGAGGTATAAAGTATCAGAGCTGACTGTAGTGAGTGAGGTAGATGAACTGGCAAGGGATCAACAAAGTAGTCCAGACAACCATGTCGGATATTATCTTCTCGGCTCAGGAAAAGTCCAGTTAGAAAATAAGCTGGGCGATAATTGGGGTAAAGTCAGAAAAAAGTTTGAAGATTTACGATTATTCAGGAAGAATCCAGTTAAAAAATATTTGAGCTTAACTATTATTAGTACTTTTGTACCTTATATTATCTTCCTTTGGCTTGTGGGAGCTGGATTATATAATGTATCTCTAGGGATTGGCATATTAATAATAATCTGCTCTCTGGCGATTTTTGCGAGTATGAGTATTTTCTTAGTAAACCGACTATGTTGTAAATCATCTCAACCTAGCTTTTTACCCAAACTATTCTTTGAAGATGTAATCCCGGAAGATCTCAAAACTGTAGTAGTTATTCCAGCCATATTTAAGGATGCAGAGAAAGTTAAAGAACAATTAAAACAACTAGAAGTACATTATATCAATAACCGAGAAGAAAACTTATACTATGCCATTCTAGGCGATTTTTCTGATGCTAAGGAAGAAAAGATGCCTAATGATGATAAAATCGTGGAAGCAGGAATTAAAGGTGTAAAAAAACTCAATCAAAAATATGGAACAGGAAAGTTTTTCTACTTTCATAGAACCAGACAATGGAATAAGCAAGAGAAAATATGGATGGGATGGGAAAGAAAAAGAGGGAAACTGATAGAATTTAATAAATTATTGCTCAAAGAAGGAGAGACTAGTTATTTATATCAATTCGGAAAGATAGAGCTGCTTGAAGGTATTCGCTACGTAATTACCCTCGATGCTGACACCTTATTATCTCGAGATATAGCCAAAAAGCTTATCGGTACGATTGCGCATCCAATGCAAAAAGCAAAGATGGATACGGATGAGAAGAAGGTCATATCGGGATATGGGATTATTCAACCGAGAATTAGCTTAACAGCAGAAAGTGCATTTGCAACACCATATGCAAAAATTTCTGCCGCTATTGCCGGAATAGATCCCTATACATGTGCTATTTCCGATATTTATCAGGACTTATTCGGAGAAGGTATTTATACGGGTAAAGGGATTTACGATCTGAAAGTCTTTCATGCGGTCACTAAAGATACATTTTCCGAAAATGCTATTCTAAGTCATGATCTTATCGAAGGCATTCATGCCAAAACTGGTTTGGTCACGGATATAGAGTTATTTGATGGTTATCCCAGTAAGTATCTTTCACATACTAAACGGACACACCGCTGGATTAGAGGAGATTGGCAGATTGCTAAATATATTTTTGACACTGATTTGTCTTTTATATCGCGTTGGAAAATAGCTGATAATCTAAGAAGAAGTTTAGAGGCTCCTTTCCAGCTAATTATACTGTTTCTAGCTTTTACTTATCTGCATAATGTCTTTGCCCTTTTAGCAGGTCTCGTATTATTTAGTTTGAGCTTACCACTGTTACTGAATATACTAGAAAAGATCCTAGACCGTTCTTTAACGTCTAGAATTATCAAACATGAATTAACTACGGGAGTACAGCAGATATTATTTTCGCTTACTACTCTTCCTTATCAGGCTTATATTCAAATAGACGCGATTATACGGAGTGTTTTCCGCCAATTTGTTAGTAAACGGTTACTTTTGGAATGGGAAGCAGCCTCCGATTGCGAGAAAAGTCTGGAGCTTAGTCTAGGTAACTTTTACGTCATAATGTCTAGAGGGTTAGTACTAAGTACTATCTTTGTGACGGGCTACTTTTTTGTCAGCTTAACAACTGGGATTATATTAACCTTATTGATTATTACTTGGCTTAGTTCACCAGTTATAGCTTATAAACTGAGTTTACCTTATAAAAGTGATATTCCTGAGATATCTTTACCTGAAAAAATTGAACTAAGGAAATGGGCTAGACAGATTTGGGCGTTTTTTGATGTTTTTGTAGAAGAAGAGAACAACTATCTGCCACCAGATAATATTCAAATCGAACCGTATAAGGGTGTCGCTCACAGGTCTTCTCCTACCAACATCGGTTTAGCGTTATTGGCTAACCTTGTTGCGGTTGACCTTGGGTATATCTCACAAAAATTGATGATTAAGAAAATAAGAGACACTCTTAATACGATTAGCAATCTCCCAAAATGGAAAGGTCATATCTATAATTGGTATAATACCAAAAATCTCGAACCATTAAATCCTATCTACATTTCTACAGTTGATAGTGGTAATTTTGCTGGTTACTTGATTACCTTGAAAAATGGGCTTGCACAGTTAGCTGGAACACCACCGATTCAAAGTCAATCGATTATTCAAGCCTTGCAAGACACGTATAATATCTTTAAAGATAATACTGCGGAATTTCAATTGGAACTGTTAGGTGAGGAATTAAGGGCTCTACAAGAAAAAAACCAATCTCTGAAATCTCTATACATCTTTATTGACAAGTGGCATAAAACTTTAGAAACCATGATAAAAGATATAAATCTTTTAAAAGATAAAACGACCGAGAATAATAGTTATGAATTTTGGTCAGCTTCTATATTTTATATGCTTAGTGATTATAAAAAAGCGATAGAAAAAATATATCCGTACGTGGTACTAGATGATATACCTGAAGTTTTACAGCGCCTCGATAGCTTAAGTACAAGAAGTTTAGCAAGAAAGTATGTGGCCCTGCTCCAAGATAACCATGCTGTTTCGAAGGATCTTAAACCTTTTGTGCAAGAAGGCTTAAAGAATACCTTAATATCACTCTTGTGGTTGACAAAAATTCAAAAAAACTTAACACAAGTCGTTAATAACATGGACTTTAAACCTTTGTACCATAAAGAGAAAAAACTGTTTTCCATAGGGTATAACTTAAGTGAACAACGTCTTGATAACTCATATTACGATTTGCTGGCATCTGAAGCCCGACAAGCAAGTTTGATAGCTATAGCTAAGGGGGATGTCCCAGAAGAACATTGGTTTAAATTATCGCGTCCTCTTACCAGAATAGAAGGGAACAGGTGTCTGGTATCCTGGAGCGGGACAATGTTTGAATTTCTGACGCCTCTTATTATCTTTAAAAATTATCCAGGCACTTTAATGTATGAATCTAATAAATCAGTAGTAGAGATACAGCGACTATACACAAAAAATACTCAAATCCCTTGGGGCATTTCCGAATCAGGGTTCTTTTCCTTCGATATCCAAAACAATTATCAATATAAAGCTTTTGGTGTTCCTGGTTTAGGTTTAAAAAGAGGTTTATCCAAGGATATGGTGGTATCTCCATATTCAACGTTTATGGCGTTGTTAGTTGATTACCCACAAAGCATAAAAAACCTCAAACTAATGGCCAGCATAGGTTTTAATGGCTTGTATGGACTTTATGAAGCCATTGATTTCACACCAACCAGAGTTCCATATAACAAGGAGTATAGCCTAGTTAAGAGTTATATGGCGCATCATCAAGGCATGAGTCTTGTTTCTTTAGGGAATATACTAACGGATAATATAATGCGCAAACGATTCCATCAGGAACCTATGATCCGATCTATAGAAATTCTTCTGCAGGAACAGGTTCCACTGAAGGAGTATACTTTCAATCCTATAATCGAAGAAGAAGGGGAGAAGAAAATTACCCCCGTCAGCAGCAAAAAGGGAGAAAAACCAGCCATCTATAATAATCCCAATTCAGTCATCCCTCGTACTAGTTTTATCTCTAACAGAGAATATTCAATCATGCTCACATTAAACGGATCCGGTTATAGTAAGTTTAATGATGTATATATAACCCGTTGGCGTGAAGACCCAACTATCGATCTTTATGGAACATTTATCTATATTCAAAATCTAAATTCGGGTAATTTTTGGTCGGCAACTTCTAAGCCTCTTGACTATCCCGGAGACGATTATAAAGTAACTTGTTTTCCTAATACAGTTAAGTATCAAAGAAAAGATGGTAATATAATAACGCAAACGGATGTTTTCGTATCACCTGAGGATCCAGTAGAAATAAGAAAACTGTCGTTGAGTAATCAAAGTGAATATACCCGTGATATTCAACTTACCAGTTATTTTGAAGTAGTGCTTGATCAATTGAATGCTGATATCGCTCATCCAACATTCAGTAAACTTTTTATCCAGACCCGCTTCGAAAATAACACTTTAGTAGCCTTTCGAAGACCCAGACATGAAGGCAAAAAAAAGATGTTCCTGATGCACACATTGTTTGTGGAGGGAGAGACATTGGGAAACATTGAATATGAGACTGATAGGGTTAAATTTATTGGTAGAGGGCGATCTTTAGCAGATCCAAGAGCAATGGATATTAATCAGCCACTATCTAATTCCGTAGGAGCAGTCCTTGATCCAATAATGAGCATGCGAACAAGGGTTAGAGTTGATCCAGGAAAAACCGTAGTTCTCTATTATATTACCGGGATAGGAGAGAAGAAGGAGAGCGTTCTGTCGCTTGCAGAGAAATATAGATCCGCCTCGTCTATCCAGAAAGCAAAAGAATTATCCTGGTCTCAGAGTCTGATGGAATTGACTAACCTAGATTTATCTTTCGATAAAGCCAATCAGATTTCCAGCCTAGCCAGTCAAGTTATTTATCCCGGCAGAATAAGACGAAACCTTAATATAATGAAGAATAAATTAGGACAGTCATCTTTATGGCAATATAGTGTGCCAGGCGATTTACCTATAGTTGTCCTTTCAATCCAGGATAGCAATAATCTAAATATGGTTGACCAGATGCTTAGAATACATGAATTCTGGAAGATTAAAGGGTTATTCATTGACCTGGTAATCCTTAACGAGGATAAAACGGGATATTTCCAATCAATTCAGGATGAGATTCAAGAAAAAATAGCGATAAGTCATGTAAGGAAAATGGTTAATAAGCCAGGAGGAGTATTCATCCTCAAAAAAAATCAGCTATCAGTCGAAGTACTTCTTTTACTCAGAACTGTAGCCCGAATGACATTGTCCGCAGATAAGGGTTCGTTAAACAATCAAATTGCTAAATATGTAAAGCTAGGGGAAGAGTATGTCCTCGATAAAGGACAAAAGAGAGAGTATGTCTGTTCCATAGAAGTAGTAGACGATAGGACAATTATGTCAGACAATAACCTAATATATTATAACGGCTATGGTGGTTTCTCAGAAGATGGTAAAGAGTATGTTATTTATCTGACCGAAGGAACAATCACTCCTTTACCTTGGGTGAATGTGATAGCTAATAAGAAATTCGGTTTTCTGGTAACAGGTAGAGGTGCAAGCTATACTTGGTCACAGAACAGTAGAGAATATAAGCTATCCCCGTGGTCTAACGATCCATTGTTAGATTACAGTGGGGAAGCTCTGTATCTTAAAGATGAGACATCGTGTCGCTATTGGTCTCCTTTTCCTCAACCCGCCAGAGATAATAAACCTTATACCATTAGACATGGTCAGGGGTATTCCATCTTTGAACACATTTCATATGAGATTAAACAAGAGACAAAAATGTTCGTTCCTTTAAACGATAGTCTCAAAATAGTAGAGCTGAAACTAACTAATCTGACGGCTTCTTCTAAAAATCTATCAATCTATTATTATATAGAGTGGATTTTGGGACAGAGCAGAGAACAAAACACTCCTTATCTTATTACAGAACATGATGAAGATACCGTGTTTTGTCGTAATGTCTATCAAGAAGAATTTGCTCAGAGAGTTAGTTTCATTAAAGGCGTAGGTGGGAGACTTAAATCATTTACCTGTGACAGACAAGAATTCATTGGGATAAACAGAACACTTCAACATCCTCAGAGTATAGAAAATGAAAGTCTTTCAGGTAGCTACGGTAGTGGACTTGACCCGTGTACTGTTCTTCAATTGGAAGCAGATCTCAAACCCAGAGAAGAGAAAACTATTTATTTTCTTATTGGTGATGAGGTGGATAAAAAAACAGCTCTTGAGCTCTCCCAAACTTATAGTAATGAAGATAAAATCAAACAAGCTTATACAGAGATTATCAAGTACTGGGACGACATTCTGACAACTATTCAAATAAGAACTCCTGAAAAATCTTTAGACCTCTTAGTTAATCGTTGGCTGATTTATCAAACAGTTGTATGTAGAATCTGGGCTCGATCAGCTTTCTATCAATCAGGTGGTGCTTACGGATATAGGGATCAGTTACAAGATGTCATGTCTTTATCCGTCTTACGACCGGAGATGACCAGAGACCAGATTGTTCTTCATAGTTCCAGACAATTTCCTGAAGGAGATGTTCAGCATTGGTGGCATCCCGAAAAAGGCAAAGGCATTAGAACGAAGTTCTCAGATGATCTGTTATGGTTACCCTTCGTTACTGCAGATTATATAGAACATACTGGAGATTATAGTGTCCTTGAGGAAGAGACTCCGTTTCTTAATCAAGAGCTACTTGGGGAAGACGAAGACGAACGTTATGCTGTACCCAAAGTCAGTGATGTTCGAGCTACAGTTTATGAACACTGCGTTAGAGCAATTGATAAAGGCCTTAAATTCGGCCGTAACGGACTTCCTCTTATAGGCACCGGGGACTGGAATGATGGGTTTAGTGCAATTGGCAGAGAGGGAAAAGGCGAAAGTGTCTGGTTGGGTTGGTTTATACTCTTAACATTGAAGAGGTTTATGCCAATCTGTGAAAAATACGAGGATACTGAACGGTATCAAAGATATGGTCAGGTAATAACTGAGCTACTTGATAATATTGAGAAGAACGCTTGGGATGGATCCTGGTATCGAAGAGCCTATTTCGATGATGGAACACCTGTAGGTTCAATATCCTCTTCAGAGTGTCAAATAGATTCTATTGCTCAATCTTGGGCTATTATATCAGAAAGCGGTAAGGAGAGCCGAGTCAAGGACGCTATGCTGGCCGTGGAAGGCTATTTATGGGATAAAGAAGAGGGTATCTTGAAATTGTTTACTCCTCCGTTTGATAAAACAAAGAACAATCCAGGATATATTAGAGGCTATATACCTGGAGTAAGAGAAAACGGTGGTCAATACACCCATGCAGCGATATGGACCATATTGGCATACACGAAACTTGGAGATCGGGATAAAGCTATGGAACTATTCAGCATGCTGAACCCTATTAACCATACAAGAACGAAAGCTGAAGTAGCAAAATACAAAGTCGAGCCTTATGTAATCGCCGCTGATGTATATGATGTTCATCCCAATGTGGGAAGAGGAGGTTGGACTTGGTATACTGGAGCTGCCGGCTGGATGTATCAGGTAGCAATAGAAGGAATATTGGGCATATCTATTAATAACGATAGATTGACTATTTCACCATGTGTGCCCACCAACTGGCCAGGATACACTATTAACTATCGTTATAAAACGACAGACTACGTCATCGAGGTTGAGCTTGGAAGAAAGGAGAATACAAGGATAATACTGGATGATAAGGAACTAGAAGGATTTCCTGTATTTTTAATTGATGATGGGCAAAAACATCTTCTGAAGATAGAAATCAAAATAGAATAGCATAAGTTTGGGTAAAAGGCTAAAAATACTAATATAAGTCAATAAGAAAGCAGGGATAGCAGTGGAAGTAGAACTAAAGTGTGCAGCTGAAAAATGCGTGTTCAATTTAAAAGAATATTGTACAGCTCCTGAAATCCAAGTCAATGGGGAAGATACCATGGGGGGAAGATTCACTTACTGTGATACTTTTTCAGAAGGGGATAAGGATGGGGAGGTTTCTCTAAGGCAACTCGATAAGAATACGAACTATCACTACTTTATAGCTGATCCTGAAGTAGCGTGTTCCGCTCATAACTGTATATATAATGAAGGAGAAGAATGCCATGCACCTCATGTAAAAATTCTTGGTGCGATAGCCACCGTACCCATTCAGACTGAATGTCAGACTTTCTTTCCTAGAGAAGGTCAAACATCTTCTGACGAGCAAAATGATAGCACGTATTCTGTGCAAGACTACTGAGAAATTAAGAATACTATATCGCAAACAACAAAAAGAAGGCGTATCTGAAACCAAATGTTTCGATATGCCTTCTGTCTTATGCTAACAGGGCCAATCTTAACTTTTATTCTTGAACCGGATTATCCTGAAGTTGATTGCTTTGAAGTTGGTCAATATTAATGAAAGGGATCATACCGCCTCCAGTATAAGTTGGGAGTTGACCATTCCATTTTTTGATCGCTTCTATCTGTGCTTCAATTTTACGTAGATCTACCAATTCAGCTGTGACATGATCTTTTTGCAAGCTTAACGATTCAGCCTCAGCTTTGGCTTGTTCAATCTTTTGTTGGGCTTCTATTTCGATTCTTTGTAGATCCAAATTGGCTTTAAGGGATCTTTGTTCAGCGATTTGTTTCTCTTCGATAGCTTGATTGAATTCGGGACTA
Source organism: Gracilibacter sp. (assembly GCA_024637055.1). Lineage (GTDB taxonomy): Bacteria > Bacillota > Desulfitobacteriia > Desulfitobacteriales > Syntrophobotulaceae > Gracilibacter. Next base: position 13,645 of record JAGXFZ010000018.1, read on the forward strand.
AAATTAAATTCGGTTATGTTTATTTCATCCAGTCTTATATAATATCTTGCAAGTTTTTCACTGAGAGTCTTTTTAACATTAGCGCTAACTTCAGGTCTACGAGAAATGAGTTCTTCTGCCGTATACTGTGATGTGACGGCTTTTAATGATTCTCCTATTGCCGGGTCTACGATACGGTCTTCAAAACCAAGTCCTACTTCTTGATACAGTTTATTTACAGAATCACCTTCAAGCCGATAATTGACAGCTATTACGGTATTAACAACTTGTAAATCTTTAGATGAGGTAGTCTGTTGGGTTTGAGATTTTTGAACGCGAACTTCAATCGGAATAACTTCCTGTATAAAAGGAAGTTTGAGATGAAATCCTTCATTTAGGACTATAGGTTTTGTAGCACCAAGTTGTACAACAATCCCACGATGTCCTGGTTCAATAATTACATATGCCTTGAAGACGATTAAAGCTGCAATGATAGCAACTACTATTAACAGAACTAGAGCCTTAATAACTGGATGTCCAGGTTTCTTGATGACAGTATTCTCATCCATCGAATCTCCTCTTTTCATGTTTTGTCCATATCTATGTATATTTTATCATATATGCTTATCTTAAGCCAAAACACACTACATTTCAATCTTGTTTAGTCAGGAAAGTACTATCATTATGAAATATATTTCTGTATAAATTTTGTGAACTATTTTATTGTATTTATGATATTATAGATTTAAACAGTTTATCCCTGTTAAACCTAAAGGTTCTAAGCAAAAAAAAACATAGTATAATTAAAAAATGTAATATTTACAGATGCGAAAAGTAAGTATACATAATACATTATTAGAATCTATTTACTAAGGCTGATAATTTTTATTTAATATTGTAGTATGTCTAATAATTTCTGAAGGGTTGTGACTATCATAAAATGGCTACAAAGAAAAAAAAATTGCCTCCCGTCTTTGAAATACTAAGAGATAATATAGTTGAACATAGTAATCCTCTGGCTTTGAATGCGAAAGAATTATCTTCATGGGCTAAAGGATTAGATTTACCAGCGAAAGGTCAAACCTTGTATTATACAGGTGGTGAATACCAGCTATTACCTTATATTGATTCCTTAGTTAAGACGCTAACTTATGTCGATCCTGCCAGTAATATATTCTCTTGGCTTATGGAAGCTCGCAAGATTGTCAATATGACTGGTATCAATGCTGAAAAGATATATGCTTCAATTTTAGCAAAAGATAAAGAAAGATATTTCTCAATTAATTATCAGGCTGCAACTATTCTGAAGAGCCTGGGTTATGACTTATGTTATGACGGCAAAAATGAAATTTATAGCGGTGCACTTTTATATGAACTTGGTTTCTGGAAAGATCTTAAAGAATATGCGAAAAGGGTAGCCAAGAGTATAGAAATGACTGAGGCCAAAACGATTGTCTGCTTATCACCACATGCTGCCGATATGTTTAAAAACGTATACCCAACATTAGTGGATTTTCCTGAGGTAGAGGTTAAAACTTTTATTGAAATGGTTTGGGAAAAAAGGGACTTACTTCCTCAGATAGATTATGATAAACCTGTCGTTATCCATGACTCCTGTAGAATGGCTCGAGAGCTGGGGATTAGTGAAGAAATCAGGGATATATTGACTAGCGTAGGTGTAAGCTATATTGAACCAATTAGAAATAAAGTATGGACCACATGTTGTGGTGGTCCCAGTAAGATGTTGTTTCCAGAAATATCTAAGACTGTGGCTGAACGTAGGATAAATGAACTTAGTGATACGGGTTCTAAGAAAGCACTGATTTCATGCCCATATTGTCTCTCAGCACTTCAAAGCGGTATCGCCAAAGATAATGATTTTGTTTTAGATGATATCGTTGAATTCTTATATAGGGGGTATAAAGCATAATGTCAGATTTAGATTTAAGTAAAGAGCTAAGCGAATACACCAAGAATTTAAATAAAGCGAGCAAGGACCCAAATATCAATAGAGCTATAACTAGAGCAGTGAAGGCTTATCGTGATACCGTGGAAACTACCATGGAAAGACATCCTCATACCCCTGAACTTGCTGAAGAAGTACGCCAAATTAAAGAATATTCTATGAAAAATAATAAAGAATTACTGGAAAGAGCTATGAAGTCTATTGAAAAGAATATGGGGAAAGCCTTCTACGCTAAGGATAAGGCGGAAGCCTTAAGGATTACTAATGAAATAGTTGGCACTGGTAAAACTGTAGTTAAGGGTAAATCTATGTTAGGCGAAGAACTACAGTTACGTCATAGTTTAGAAGAATCAGGTAACGAAGTGTGGGAAACAGATTTAGGTGAGTTCATACTTCAACTAAAGAACGATCGGCCCATGCATATTCTCTCTCCTGCGATACATGTTCCTCGGGAGCAGGTTGCTGAAATCTTTACAGAGTTCTTTAAAAAAGAGATACCTCCTGATATCGCCCAAGAGGTCGCCGTGGTAAGGGATTTTCTAAGAGAAAAATATTTTACCGCTGATGTAGGGATAAGTGGTGCCAATGTTGTAGCTGCCGACACTGGTCAGATTACGATAATAGAGAATGAAGGTAATGTTAGGTTGTGTACAGGAGCGCCACCAGTTCACATTGCCCTTGTAGGGATAGAAAAGCTAGTACCGTCATTTTTAGATTCCATGAAAGTGGCAGAAGTAACCTGGAGATACGCACAGTACGCCTCACCTAGCTACGTAAATATTATTAGTGGACCAAGCAAGACTGGAGATATCGAAAAGGTCACTACTTATGGCGCACATGGCCCGAAAGAGTTCTATGTCATTTTTGTCGACAATGGCCGGACAGAAATGCTTAATGATCCGACATGCTGCAGGGCACTAGATTGTCTTCGTTGTGGCGGCTGTATGTATGAATGTCCTGTTTTCCAAGTAACGGCCGGTCACTATGGTAGGACGTATCTTAGCGGTATTGGATCGGTGTGGACATCATTTGTTGAAGGTGGGGTCGAAGAGGCCGCTCCTATGCTTTATACCTGTTTAAGGTGTGGGCGTTGTGTCGAGAGATGTCCAATGAAGATTGATGTTCCAACTATGGTGGGAGAGCTCAGAAGCAAACTAGTGTCTGATTAGGTTTTTGATGTAACAAATTGACTTCATTTGTGGATTGTATTATCTTAATAATATAGTAATAGAGTAAGGATAATTCCTTACTCTATTTTAATTTTGTTGATGTTTGAATATTTTTAAAGGATGTGAGTATAAAGTGAATGAAGAGATTACTATTCTACTATGTCCACCTGGCGCGAAGCCTATGCTTAAGCAAATAACTAATGAGAGAATAGTCATAGAAGAATTATTAGGGGGCCGTTTAGGGATAAAGGTGCTAGAGGAAAACGGGATATGTCTGGTATTCAATGATGAAGGGGATACTAAGGCCCTAGACTTAAACCGGGTTATTCAGGAAGATCCTATCTTTGGCTCTTGTTTTTTTTGTCGCCGAGAAGGGGAGAACTTCGTATCCCTTACTGATGAAGAAATTCAAGATTTAGAGAATCTCTTGGCTTAAAGTGTAATTATTTCTCAAACTTACTTTTTTATGACCTTAAAGCCATTTTCGGTTTTTGATATCTTTTTGGATTTTAATAGGCCGCCAATTGCTCTTTTATAGGCTGCTTTACTCATCTTAAATTTGCGTTGAATGATGTCGGGGCTTGCTTTCTCATCAAAAGGTAACAATCCGTTATTAACCAACATCGCATCATATAGTACTTTGGAGTCTGTAGTCATCTGCTTATGAGAAACATCTTTCGTGGAAAGATCGAGTTTTCCATCTTCCCGAACCTTGATTACTCTTGCTTTGATAACATCTCCAATCATAAGATCTTCGAAATACTCGTTGTTAGGTATAAGGCCTAAGTATTTGTTGTCAACAGCTACGAAGACTCCCATTTCAGGTTTCTTAAAATATACTGTACCGGAAACTTTATCATTTTTGGTATATGGACTATCAGAAGATAAGTGTTTATAGATATCGGTGGTGCAACAGATTCGATCACTTTTATCCAGATAAAGAAAAACGAGATACCTTTTTCCTATAAAGAGAGGATATCTTTGTTCACTATAAGGTAAAAATAAACCTCTTTCTAGTCCAAAGTCTAAAAAAGCTCCTAATTTAGTATTAGCAGTAACCTTTAAATAGGCTAAGTCACCAATTTTGGCATAAGGAGTTTTGGTAGTGGCAATGATACGATCTTCAGAGTCCCGATAGATAAAGACTTCTAAGGAATCTCCATCTGTAGTTCCTAGCGGTATCTGTTTTTTTGGTAATAAGATATTGTCTTTTCGATTACCTGTTCCAGCATCTAAATATGCCCCAAAAGTGGCGAAATTGGCAATTTTCAAGTTGTGAGTTTTTCCTACTTCAATGATATATACTCCTCCTTTATTATCTAGTTGATTTATTTATATTATTGTTAATAACCATAAAGATTATAACACAATAGATAGTTGGTTAAATTACTTGTGAAAAAACATGATAGGATAGGGCGTTTTATGAGAGATGAACATCAGCCAAAGAATTGGCAAGATAAATTATACATTATAATATTCAAAGCTGATACGAAAGCAGGAAAAGTTTTTGATATAGCCCTTCTTATACTTATCGTTATTAGTATCATATCTATAAGTATGGAATCGATAGCAAGTATTAATCAAGTGTATAATGTGCTATTATCTTATATTGAATGGATAATTACATTAATCTTTACTATTGAATATTTCACGAGAATAATTATTGTGAAAGATAAGCGTAAATATTTATTAAGCTTTTACGGCATAATTGATTTACTTGCTATCTTACCTACATATCTTAGCTTGTTTATTCCCGGAACGCAATTTGCCTTAGTTTTAAGAATTTTCCGTTTGCTCAGGGTATTTAGAGTTTTAAGCCTAGGGAGGTATGTTGGAGAATCATATGTTCTTTGGAACGCTCTGAAGGCCAGCAAGTATAAGATTACAGTTTTCCTCGAAGGTGTCTTAGTAGTGGTAGTAATCATCGGGACTATGATGTATCTTATCGAGGGCGAAGCAAGTGGCTTCAATAGTATACCTCATTCGATATATTGGTCTATTGTAACTCTGACTACAGTAGGCTTCGGCGATATTGCTCCGATCACTCCTATAGGAAGATTTGTGGCCTCATTCCTTATGCTACTTGGATATGGTGTTATCGCTGTTCCGACGGGTATCGTCTCTGCTGAGTTATCTAGGCCCAGATCCAAACATCTACTCTGTAACAACTGTAAAAAAACGATAGAGGCTCATGACGATCAGTTTTGTAAGTATTGTGGGAATCAATTGTTATCATAAGTAATACACAAACATAAAATAACGAACTAGAAATAAAGTTAGGAAACGGGGAGGTTGTATGGCAAATAATTTTGAAGGTCAAAACTATGAAAAACTAGAGAAACGGTTGAATAAGTTTCCTCAAAGAGTACCACCTTCGCAAGCTCTCTATCAGATTCTGAGTCATTTATTCAGTGAAAAAGAGGCTGGCTTGGTAGCCCAACTTCCTATTAAACCATTTACTATCAAATCTGCTAGTCGAATCTGGAAGATGGAAGAGGTAGAAGCACGAAAAATTCTAGATGAACTAGCCTCAAGAGCAATACTGTTGGACCTTGATAATAATGGGGAACAGCAATATATATTACCTCCACCGATGGCCGGTTTCTTTGAATTTTCACTAATGAGAATAAGAAAAGATATAGATCAAAAAGCATTGAGCGAACTCTTATATCAATATTTAAATATCGAAGAGGATTTTATCAAAGATTTATTTTTGGGCAGTGAAACTAGGTTAGGTCGTGTATTTGTTCAGGAGCCTGTACTTACTAATGAAGGTGCAATTCATATCTTAGATTATGAAAAGGCTAGCAATGTAATTAGAGAGTCATCCCATATAGGTATCGGTATGTGCTATTGTCGTCAGAAGATGGATCATATAAATCTTGGGTGTGAAGCCCCTAAAAATGTATGTATGACTTTTAACAGTGCGGCAGCATCTTTGATTAAGCACGGTCATGCGCGGCAGGTGGAGGTACCTGAAGCACTAAGCATCCTAGCAGAATGCCAGGAAAAAAACTTAGTACAGTGCGGTGAAAACGCAAGAGATAAAGTAAGCTTTATTTGTAACTGTTGCGGTTGCTGTTGTGAAGGATTAATAGCAGTCAAAAAATTTGGACTGATGCAGCCGCTACATACTACTAATTATTTTCCATATATAGATGAACAGAGATGCTCTGGATGCGGAAAATGTGTCAAATCATGTCCCATCGATGCGATAGAGATCGTTCCTTCTAAGACTTACGAAGAGAAAAAAAATAAAATTGCACAAATTAATTTAGATGTCTGCTTAGGCTGTGGCATTTGTGTCAGATCTTGTAGTTTCCAAAGCATGTATTTAAAGCGACGCGAGCACCAAATTATCACTCCTGCTAACTCCGTTCATCGAACGGTACTGATGGCTATCGAAAAAGGTTTGCTCCAAAACCTTATCTTTGATAACCAGGCACTAGCTAGTCATCGGGCAATGGCAGCCATACTTTCAGCGATTCTTAAGATGCCACCTATTAAACAGATAATGGCTAGCAAACAAATGAAGTCTGTTTACTTAGAACGATTGCTCTCACAAGTGAAGTGAAGTTAAATGTAGGATAAAAAAAACACCTACATATAAATATAGGTGTTGGTTCTATACAACGTGACTTTTAATATATTAGCGAGTATATTTACCGATCGCAAGTTTTGTAGCGCGAGCTTTGTGGATAAGACAGTTTAATGTTATTGCAGTCATTGGGCTGTCTTTTGAAACTTTTTCGGGACATACGTTTTCTTTTGGCATGTTATCTCACTTCCTTGTAACTAGTGAATTTCTTAACTAATGCAATTATACTACATAAACTTAAAAAAAAGAACGGAATAAACAAAAAATTAATCTAAAGTTAACATTAGATTTTAAAGAAGGATAATTTCTTTAAAGATTCTTAAAATATTATATATTCAGTAAATTTAAAATACCACGTATTTAAAAATATATTTGTTAAATTTCAAGTATCACTTGATAAGTTTGTTCTTAACCATAATTAAAGGGATTCGTAGGGTGATTAATGCTACCACGGTTAGCCAAATTAGGTGACCAATAAGATCCCACGCTACTTGTCCCAAAACTAGGGGACGAATAATAGCAACCGTATGATATAGGGGAGTTAAGCCAGGGAGAAATTGAAGTCCTATCGGTAAGCTTTCAATTGGGAAAAAAACTCCAGAAAACAGAAACATTGGAGAGATAAACAAGGTGAAGAAATAACCGAAGGAGTCATAGTTGGGGGCAATACTTGTCCATATCAAGGAAAGATTTGAGAATATTAAGGCCATTAAGGTAAGTGGTAGGATTAGCATTAGCGACAAGGGTGATTTAACTATACCAAAGAAAATTACCACCAGAAAAAATACCAGTCCATAAATAACCCCTTTGAAAGTTCCGTAGAGTATTTCTCCGAAAACGATATCATCCATACTTACTGGAGTAACCACGATCCCATGAAAGATTTTTTCGTGTCCCATCCTGGCAAAACTGCTATAGGTCATCTCATAAGTAGTTGCAAACATAGCAGAAGAAGCGATGAGAGCAGGAGCAAGGAATTCTAAATAGGTCAGCCCATTAATTTGACTAATATATACCCCTAGACCAAAACCCATTGCCCAAAGGTAAAGCATGGGTTCTAGAAAATTAAACATTAGATTGGCTTTCCATGTTTTGCGAAAGACTCTGAGATTACGACTAAAAACATTTAATGATAATTTTAAGTTAATATCAGGTTTGGTTAGCATATTTCTTAAAAGACTTTTAATAGTTGCCATTCTGATAGCCTCCATGTTCTGTAGGAACTGTCTCATGAGGATCACTTGTATCCAACGTCTTACCTGTGAGTTTAAGGAAAACATCTTCAAGATTTGTGGGGCGAAGTCTTTGATAACTTGGAATGATTTTATTATTGGCAAAAAATGTTGTTATCTTATCCGTTAAAGCTTGACCTTGATCTGAAAAGAGGATGAGAGTATTGCCAATCTTTTGGGAGGTTTTGAGTAGGGGAGAACACCATTGTTCTATCTTGTTATACCACTGAGCCTCAATCTCTAGCTCTAAAGCAAACTGACCGACATGGGTCTCGATAAGGTTAAAAGGTGTACCTTCAGCAAGAATACTTCCAGCGTTTATTATCATGAGACGATCACAAAGCTGACTGGCTTCTTCTAGATAATGGGTTGTAAGGAGCATAGTTGTACCTTTTTCCTTTAACTGTCTAAGACGCTGCCAAACAATGTGTCTAGCATAAGGGTCCAGTCCTGTAGTTGGTTCATCAAGAATAAGAAGTTCAGGCTGATTGATAAGAGCACGTCCGATTGTTAAGCGTCGCTTCATTCCCCCAGAGAGTTCTTGGACAACAGAGTCTGCTTTAGCAGATAAATCCATAAAATCTAGTATATCAGCACTACGTTGAAACGCAGTAGCAGGTTGGATGCTAAAATAAGTAGCGTAAACGAGAAGGTTTTCTCGTACTGTCAATTCTGGATCAAGGTTATCATCCTGAGCAACTACTCCAAGCTGAGCCTTAATCTTACGAGCTTCAGTTTCGATATCTTGGCCTAAAACTAGAAGTTTCCCTTCTGTAAGTGGAGAGAAACCGAAAATCATACTGGCAATAGAAGTTTTACCTGCTCCATTAGGACCTAAAAGTCCAAAACACTCCCCACGAGAGACAGAAAAATTCACTCCATTGACAGCAGTGAATGTACCGAAACATTTAGTCAAATTTTTGGCATGGATAACTTTATTCTTAGTATCATTTGCCATGAAGTAATTCCTCCGAATAACCTGAAATCTACGCTTAACATTAACAAATACATCTTAGAAGTGCAAGTAACATGATGCTTAAGAAAAATATATTTGGTAAGTAATGAAAATACAAATCAAAAAGTTACAAATACCAAAATATAATTGTTTTAGTTCTCTTAAAGTAATGATAGAATGGTATAGTTATAGAATAATTAAGGGTGAAATAAATTGAAATTACGGAACTTACGAACAGAATTGGTCAAAATATTGCACCTTGAAGATACGCCTAATGCTATAGCATTGAGTGTTGCTATCGGAGTGTTTTGGAACTTCATACCCACAATAGGACTTGGAGTATTTGTATCCATTTTTTTTGCTAGGTTGCTAAAGGTTAGGGTTGTAATCGCAGCCACAGCCAACCTTTGTACGGGTTTTTTCATTCCCTTCTTTTACACCTTAAATTTGATTACGGGTAGGATATTAACAGGTTTTAATTTCAATCTTGAACAAATAGAAGGTGAACTGGGTAGTTCGATTGATAAATCGGTAACTGGTATCGAAGAAGTAATCGTTAACCCAAAGTTATATTTTTTTTATGATAAGATTCACTCTCTTTCAGCTGATTTTGTTATCGGTTCTATTGCAAATGCTTTTTTAGCAGCAGGACTGATATATGTAATCCTTTGGTTTGTTATTAAGAATAGAAAGAAATATAAAATGCACAAAAATAAGCATGTAGATTGTTAATCGTGGTAATGCTCCAGAAGTGGTATTAGCATTGGCGAAACAGCTTTTGGATATTTTGGGGGCACCGACTAAAATGACTAAGATAGCACTCGATGGAAACGATCGCCTTTTTCTTTTCGGTTATGGATTATTTGAAACTTTAAAAGTTACTTCTTTAGGGATAGAACTACTTGATTCCCATTGGCAAAGGATGAATCAAGGTAGTCAACTGTTAAGCCTTAGTATTCCAACATATCAAGAATGGATAGAGCAGATAAACAATTTCATTAGTCAGCGAACTTATGAATATCCGTACGCCCTACGGGTTACGCTAAGTGGTGGCTCTCCAACTCTAGGCATACAGCCTCAACTGTACTTTAATACACGGGAAATTCCATACACATTAGATGATTATGAACAAGGATTCAGAGTTGTCTTTTTGTCTACAGCTCGTTCAGAAAATTCCATACTGACTAAAATAAAATCGACTAACTATTTAGAAAACATCTTAGCTAGAGAAGAAGCTCTCAAATCTCATGCCCAGGAAGGTTTATGGACGAATACCCAAGGATATATCACCGAAGGTACAATAAGTAATGTATTCTTCATTAAAAATAATGTTCTTTATACACCCTCGTTGGAGTGTGGTTGTTTAGCTGGAACAAGACGTAATGTCGTTTTGCAGTTAGCTTCGGATTTAGGTATCTCAGTTCAGGAAGGAAAGTACCAATCCTCATTGTTTAAAGAAGCAGACCATGTCTTCTTGACCAATGCTTTGATGGGTATAATGCCGGTGTCGCATATTGACTCTCAACTTAAGAATATTCAAAGTACTATGTTAAAAACACTTATAGATGGATATAACAAGCATGTTAAGAGACTGACTGGTTAGAATTACAATCATCATATTATATACTACTTTATAGAAGCTTGACTTAATCTAAGTTTAGGCTTAAAATTTTCTCATTAAGTGAATCGGCATTCATTTTTTGTTAAAGGATGGCTAATATGGTATATAATAAAACCCAAAGAGTTAAAGATAAGATGGACAGTAGGCGAGAAAGAATAATTAAAGCCGCCAGAGAAATATTCACTGAAGATAGTTTTCAAAGTATGTCCATCAAGAGCATAGCTAAGAAAGCAGGTATCGCCACAGGAACCTTCTATTTATACTTTACTAATAAGGAAGTTTTAGTAGAAACTGTAGTTCAAGAAATGTACAAAGAACTGATGGGACTGATCAAAGCAGAAAGGTCTAAATATGAATCTGTTTTTGACAAGCTTCAAACCTCCATGGAAGTCTGTATAAAGGTTTTTATCAGGGAGAAAGGGATAGCCAAACTGCTTCTCAAACATTTTCCCGAAATCAATATGGCATTTAATAACAAATTCACAGAAATAGAAAAGAGCCTTATTAGCCTTGTAAAGATTGACCTAGATGAATTACAGGACCAAGGGCTAATTCCCCAGCAGAATACATATATAAGCGCCACGGCTTTTGTAGGAACTTTCCGCCAAGTTATTTTAAGCTGGCTTCAGGAAGGACAACCAGAGAACCTGGAAGAAGCTTGTCAGACACTGATAGAATATAATATGCGTGGTTTAGGTAAAATCTCCTAAGGAATGATGATATGACGTATTTGGATATACAATCCCTTCAAGTAGATTTTCTACAACAGAATAAAAGTCATAACGTTCTAAATGACGTCAACCTTCAACTCCCTCAAGGGAAGATTGGCGTGATAATAGGGCCTTCTGGTTGTGGGAAAAGCACCCTTCTCAATGTTCTAGCTAATCTTAACCAAGAATATCGGGGCAGAGTCAGCATCAATGGCCAACTACCCCTTGAACATATAGGAACAGCCTTGATCTTACAGGATTATGGGCTTCTTCCGTGGAAGAACGTTTGGAATAATATTCAACTTGGTCTAGAAATAAGAAAGATTGCCAAAGAAGAAACAAAGACTCGAATCGAAGCAATACTTAAAAAAATGGGAATAGCCGACTTAAAAAAAAGATACCCCGCTCAACTGAGTGGGGGACAGAAGCAGAGAGTCGCGATTGCCAGATCTCTGGTATTGGAACCAGAACTGCTGTTGATGGACGAACCGTTCTCTTCCTTAGATGCTTTAAATAGAGAAGAGATGCAGGATATCCTAATGCAGATATGGCAAGAAACCAATCTCACGATTCTATTAATAACTCACAGTATCGAAGAGGCAGTATTCCTAGGACAGAAGATATTCGTTATGTCAGCCTGTCCAGGTACCATAATTAAAACTTTTGATAATCAGATAGCGGGAGATTACTCATCCAGGGGTAAAGTGGAGTTCTTAGATATGTGTAATACATTACGTTCCTATTTACGAAAGGAGAGTTGAACCATGCAAATCTCTAGAATCGGATGGAAGACGGTTCAATTCTCTTTGGCTATAATTTTCATCTTTTTAAGCTGGTGGGTATTGGCACTCCTGCTTGATACTCCTGCTTTCCCACCGCCTTTGCCAGCTTTTGCCAGCTTCTTTCATAGTCTTCAAGGTGACCTATTATTGCATTTGCGGATTAGCTTGTACCGTGTTTTAGCCAGCTTAATTCTAGCAGCTACCCTAGCTATTCCTGCTGGACTTTTTCTGGGCAAAAACCCTCGCCTCGATCAATATATCGCTCCAGTTATTTATCTGACCTATCCTATCCCTAAAGTTGTATTCCTTCCTGTACTTCTTATCCTTCTAGGAATAGGGGATCTATCGAAGGTGGTACTTATTGCCTTAATCGTCTTCTATCAGATCTTAGTCACAACCCGTGATGCCTCAAGAAATCTGCAAACAGAATATATTTTATCCATCAAATCTTTAGGGGCCAACTCCAAAGAACTCTATCAACACGTTTACTTACCTGGATGTTTGCCAGCTATACTAACTTCTTTAAGATTAGGACTGGGTACAGCTATGGCTGTTTTATTTCTTACCGAAACATATGCTACCTCAACAGGTATTGGATATTTCATTATGTATTCTTGGAGCAGTCTGGCTTATGACAAAATGTTCGCTGGTATAATTGCCATGGGGCTAATGGGCTTTTTCTTGTATATTTTAATCGACGGCTGCGAAAGATATTTTTGCTCTTGGCTTAACCCTTAAAGAAGATATCCTATGGAAAAAAGCACAGCATAAACTAAGGCTAGGCGGGCAGTGCCAGCCAGCGTCTTGTTAAGTGTCTTTCCTTTTCCGTTAAATATCTCGCTGATTAAGGGTAGGGCTAAAGGGAGCGAAAGCAAGGATAGGAGTATCCAAGGCGATATTTTTTCACTGAACTGCATAATAACTGGAACGAAGTAAGACAATATGAGAAGAGAAAGATACTGTAGCTGAGTAAACCTCTGTCCGTAACGAACGGCTAGAGTTCTTTTACCGGTTTTTCTATCTGTATCGATGTCACGCAAATTATTAACAACTAGGATTGCAGTAATTAAAAAACCCATAGGTAAAGAAGCCCACCAAGAAACACTAGTAACACCTACTGATTGTACATAATAGGTACCCATAACAGCAATCGGTCCGAAAAATATAAAAACAAATATATCACCCAAGCCGTTATATCCTAACGGGTAGGGTCCGCCTGTATAAGCTATAGCTGATAGGATAGCAAGTGCCCCTACTATCAGAATTGGCCAGCCTCCTACATAAATTAGATAAATACCTATCAAGGCCGCTACGATAAAGACCACCGACATCCCAGCGATTACCTGCCTAGGTTTCAAAAGTCCAGCTTGAGTAACCCGCAACGGACCTTTTCTTTCTGCGGTATCCGTACCCTTCTTAAAATCAAACACATCGTTAGCAAGATTACTACCTATCTGTAGAAGAAGAGCACCTAATAGTGCTGCTAGGGCAGGGGTGAATCGGAAAACTCCGTCACCTAGAGCAAGACTTATACCCACCAAGACTGGAGCAGCAGCCGCGGGCAGAGTCTTAGGGCGCATAGCCATATACCATATTTGAAATTTAGTTAAACTCGGATTCTTAACATCAGCTTGCATACAAGAGCTCCTCAAATCTTAAAAATAGATAATACATGTACAACTAGATATTTTATACTATTGACTTATTAAGCACAAGAATATACAATAAAGCAAGATATGAATCATAGTTCATTTTATGGAGGATACTAATCGAATGAAAAAATCGAAAAGGATAATATTAATAATCTCAATTTTTGTAATATCTATGATGTTGGGAACAGGATGTTCTGCGGATAAGTCCGATTCAGCTAATAATAAACTAAAAATTGGTGCTCTTCCTATAGAAGACATCTTACCTATTTTAGTTGCTCAAAGGCAAGGCTACTTTACGGATGAAGGAATAGAGGTGGAGCTAATACCATTTCAAAGTGCGGTAGAGAGCCAAAGTGCTATTCAGTCAGGACAACTTGATGGCATGATTACAGATACGATTGTAGCCATCTTACTAAATAATTCAGGGCTTGATGTGAAAATAACTTCTCTAACCCTTGGGGCTACTCCGGAAGAAGGACGTTTTGCTATCGTTGCCGCTCCCGACAGTAATATCAATTCTTCAGTTGATTTAAGAGGTAAAACCATTGGGATTTCAAATAATTCAATCATAGAATATGTTACAGACAGTCTTCTGGAAGAAGTAGGTGTAGACCCATCTGAAGTGACCAAAATCTCAGTGCCTAAAATACCGGTTAGACTAGAAATGCTTCTTAACAACCAGATAGATGCGATTACTGTGCCTGATCCTCTAGTTAGCTTCGCGGAGTTCAGGGGTTCCAAAATAATAATCGAAGATACTGTTAACCAAAATCTCTCTCAGGCAGTAGTCATCATGACCCCGAAGGCGTTGGAAGAAAAAAGTGATACTCTGAAACTTTTCTATGTAGCTTATACTAAGGCTGTTAAGGATATAAACTCCAATCCTGCTGAGTTTAAAGATCTTCTTGTCGAAAACGTCAATATTCCTGAACCAATTGCGGATAGCTATAACATTCAAAAATATCCTGAACCTCAGTTACCACAACAAGAAGAAATAGAGAATGTCATAAAATGGTTAGAAGGCAAACAACTATTAAACGAACCGCCTGCTTATAAAGATTTAATAGATAAAGGTCTCTATTAGGATACTCATCCAGACCTTAATGTAGAGTAAAATTGGAAAAATATTCAAGTACTTATTCTATTGACAGAATAATCAGAGAGATCTATACTATAATCAGCAAATATAATAAAAATAGGTTTAAACATTAAGCGTTATTCCCACTGACAAAGGCTGGTTATAATCCGATGCGGGTCAGAGTGAAAGAAGTTTAGGAATGTTGACCGACCGGATTAAAGCCACCCGCTATGGATGGCTTTCTTATTTAGAAAAGTTTCCCGCAGAGTCTTCTAGTCCAAGTTCAGGTATCAGGAACAATGAGTTTCCACTAATGTTAAACGTGTTTCAGGCTAAGTTAATTAAGTTAGGCAAGTTATTTCCTATCCGAGTTCAGTTAGTTTTAAATTCCGTATAATTATTAAGAACATGGAGCGTTTAAAAAATCTATTAAGTTCGGTTTTGTAAAGGAACGTGTCTCTTAATCATGTAGGTGACCTTTGTTAGATTCCAAGTCTTGTTTTTAGAGGGACTCTGCGGGATTTAATATCATCTAAAAGACCTCTTCGCTGACGAAGAGGTCTTTTCTTGTGGTCGGTAAAGCTATACCATTATAGTTAGTAGTGTATACAGCGAAATTTACCATATATTATTGTAATAATATCTCATACTTATTCCAACAATACATATATAAGATAAATAATTTTCAATATAATGTTAGTCGCTCTGCAACAGAAAAGAGGGAAAAGGTTAATATGAGAAAAATTAAGGATAAACATACTCTAGGAGTTATCAGTGGAGTAATTGGTGGATTATCAATGTTAGTTGCTGACCAAATATCCAATAAGTATTTAAAATTATCTAAGAGAACCTATACCTACGCTTCAGCTGGAGTCTGGGTTGGGAAAAAACGCCAAGTTAAATCTACGAGCGGGACAGCATTAGGAATATCCATGTCCTTAATTACAAGTATATTTGGCAGTATAATTATTACAGAAATGATAGCTAAGAGAGGGAAAGATAATATCAACACCAAAGGATTGTTTTATGGAGCCGCGTATGGCGGTATCGTAACAGCGATCCAGAGTGCACTTCCGAAGAATAAGCTTAAACCTAGAGATGCTTCTAGTAATCTCTCATACTTATTTTGCAATGCCCTTTTTGGTTTAGTAACTGCTAATTCTATAGCAAAACTGGGAGATGACTCCATCTTCCCTGATTCTAAATTAAACACGGAAACTATAAACACTAAAATATTAACAAATCAAAATAACGATGATTACAGGAAACCTGTTATAAGACCCGAAACTCAAGAGAGCTTTTTTCAAACAAGGAAACATTAAAGCCTAAAGCTTAAAGCTTATATGTTATTTAATGAGAACAATAGATTAACAAGCATACTGCTAGTTAATCTATTGTTTGTATCTTGAGACATTCGTTTTGTACAGATATCGTGATATGATAGTAGTATCCGCTCCAACCTTTGGCAAATAATAAGGAGGAATCCACTTGATAGAAATACTGTTAGCGGCAATTATTATTCTAATTCTTATAAACACCTTAATGGTTATCCGATTCGGCAAACGACGAGGAAATAAGAATGAACAGGAGATTGTCAATAAGCTGATATTCATCGAATCTTGCCTAGCTAGGAATGAAGAATCAGTTAGACAAGAACTAGTTAGAAACAGAGAAGAAATATATAAGAATGCCAGAGAAACAAGGGAGGAACTAAATAAAGTTCTAACCCACTTTGGACAACAGCAATTACATCGTGTAAACGAAATAGCTCATTTCCAAAAAAACCAATTGGATACGTTTTCTAACCAACTGGTAAATTTAACATCATCCAATGAACAGAGACTGGTTAATATGCGAGAGACTATAGAGCTTAAGCTGAAAGAACTCCAGGAAGACAATAGCCAAAAACTGGAGAAAATGCGACAAACAGTTGATGAAAAATTACATAAGACTCTGGAGGAAAGAATTGGACAGTCTTTCAAGTTAGTGAGTGAACGCCTAGAGCAGGTGTATAAAGGCCTGGGTGAGATGCAGACTCTAGCCACTGGAGTAGGCGATCTGAAGAAAGTCTTATCTAATGTCAAGACTAGAGGTATTCTTGGTGAGATTCAGCTTGAGAACATCTTGGAACAAATTTTAACTGCTGACCAGTATGCTAAAAATATCTCAACTAAAAAGGGATCTAGGGATGTTGTAGAGTTTGCAATCAAGCTTCCCGGCAAAGAAAGCAATGAAGACCATGTCTATATGCCATTAGATTCTAAATTTCCTTTAGAAGTATACCATCAGCTATTAGAGGCCTATGATAAAGTAGACATCGTAGCCATCGAAGAATCACACAAACATCTGGAAGCATGCATCAAAAGAAGCGCTAAAGATATTCGTGATAAGTACTTAGACCCTCCGAATACAACTGACTTCGGGATATTGTTTTTACCGATAGAAGGACTCTATGCCGAAGTAGTAAGAAGGACAGGGTTAATCGAAGTGCTTCAGAGAGATTACCGGATAATCATCACTGGGCCAACTACTCTTGCAGCTTTGTTAAACAGTCTACAGATGGGATTTAGAACATTGGCCATTGAAAAAAGATCTAGTGAAGTATGGAAAGTATTAGGAGCTGTAAAAACTGAGTTCGATAAGTTTGGTGTGGTATTAGTAAAGACCCAGGAAAAGCTACGTCAAGCAGATAAAGAACTTGAAGACTTGGTAGGAACTAGAACTAGACAGATCCAAAGAAGGTTAAAAGATGTGCATGAGGTGCCGACTATCACAAAAGAGCCGGAATTATTGGTCTCAGGAGATGAGTAAAAATCCCACCTACGACAGTGCTCCAGATAAGACCTAATATGATATGAACAACAGTATAGTCATGGACATTAAGGAAAACCTCAACTGTTAATTCAGCATATTTATGTTCTTTCCAGGGAGCGTAAGATTAATTAAATAGAGTGATAAGTTTGCTAATAAAGCTGAAGTTATTCCTGAAAAACTAGCAAGAATAATCCTGTCTCTAAACATCATAAGACCTCCGAATAGTATAGTATGGTATGATTTGCTTAAAAATTATTACAAATATCATTAGACTCTTAACAGTTCAACAAAATTCGTATAAGATTTAAGGAGAGTGTTTATATGTTTAAATTATTTAAAACGGAGATTGTGGTAAAAGCGGAGGTGCCTGTAATGTAAAATATGGAAGGACAAAAAAATGAAAAATGTTAATTTATACGATATAGGCCTTACTGAAAGTTATGTCAAAGAAGCAGGAATGTATGATAATAATCTTTATCTTGCGAGAGTTTCCCTCCAGCATAAAAATATGTATAAAGTTATTGCAGAAGATGGAGAGATTCAAGCTGAGATCTCCGGTAAACTGAATTATTCAGCAGATGCTTCAGAGGATTATCCAGCTGTAGGCGATTGGGTTTTGCTTGATCGGAAAGATGTAAGTAGTGGTAACGCTATCATCCATCATATACTCACTCGTAAAAGCTGTTTAGAGCGAAAGGCAGCCGGGATCGGTAACGAAAGACAGATAATCGCTGCCAATATTGATACAATATTTATCTGCATGGCACTGAATAACGACTATAACTTACGCCGACTGGAGAGGTACCTTAGTATTGCTTGGGACAGTATGGCTACACCTGTTATTGTGCTGACAAAATCAGATCTGTGTCCTGATCTTGAAACAAAACTTAGAGAGATAGAATCTGTAGCGATAGGCTTAGATGTGATTATAACGACTAGTATGACTATTGACGGCTATACAGAAGTGCTAAACTATCTTCACAAAGGAAAGACCATAGCCTTTATTGGATCTTCTGGTGTTGGCAAATCTACGCTGATAAACAAGCTAATAGGGGTAGATATCCTAACCACAAATGAAATCAGAAATGATGACAAAGGCAGGCACACTACTACCAATAGACAGCTGCTTATGATACCAAGTGGTGGAATGGTTATTGATACTCCTGGGATGAGGGAAATCCAACTTGCCGGAACGGACTTATCTAGTTCATTTGCAGATATTGAAGAACTAGCATCGAAGTGTTACTTTAGAGATTGTCAACACGGAACTGAGCCAAGATGTACGGTTCGTCAAGCAATTGAAGATGGCATATTATCCGCTAATAGATTAGAGAGTTATAAAAAGCTACAGCGAGAAGTTACACTACAAATTGATAGAAAAACAATGAACGCCAAACAGATAGAAAAGAAAAAAATTACCGAGATGATGGGATCCCTTAACGGCAGAAGGCAGATCCTGAAGAATAATAGGAAGAACAAAGATAGAGGATAAATAAAATGAGAGACAATACCTATACAGTAGCTTTGCTGATGTTTAGGTACAGTCTCTCACCACTTTTATAATATAAAGGAATAAGAGGATGAAAGCTAATAACAATAAGCAAAAACGGGAAAAGAAAACTCTTGAAGTAATGATTAACCTCTATTGTCAAGAGAATCATAATCAGGAATATGTACCGTGTGCTCAGTGCCAGGAGCTTTTCGATTATGCACAAGAGCGAATAAAAAAATGCATCTTGGGAGACAAAAAAATAACCTGTGCCAAATGTCCGGTTCATTGCTTCAAGCCTGAGTATAAAGACAAAATAAAAAAAGTGATGAGATATTCAGGACCAAAGATGATTTATAAACATCCTCTACTGGCCATCTATCATTTAATAGATTCACATTCCAAACCTTAGATTTAACACTGAAATAGTATTAGGAATGTATAATTATCTGAGGAGAATTACTTATGAAGATAATAGATCTGACTCACACCATCGAGCCCAAAATGCCGGTATATCCTGGAACCGAACCCCCATTATTTGAAGATGCTAATAGTCTGGAAAAACATGGATTCATTGAGAAGAAGATAAGTTTGTACTCGCATACAGGAACACATATGGATGGTCCTGCCCACATTCTGAGAGATGGTAAGACACTGGATTCCTATCCGGTAGATTGTTTTATTGGAACGGCATATATCATCAGTTTGGAAAACTATCTGTCGGAAACCAATGAGCAACGAAAAATAAATCAGTTATTCTTACAGAATTACACTAGACAATTAGAGGATGTTGATTACCTGATTATCAATACAGGCTGGAGCAATCATTGGGGAAGTGAAAAGTTTTATTCAGGATACCCAATACTGACTCAAGAAGCTGCAATATGGCTAACTGAAAACTTAAACCTCAAGGGAATTGGTACTGACGCTATCTCCATCGATCATGAGGAGAGCAGTGATTTCCCCATACATAAAATCCTCTTCAGAAAAGGGCAAGTAGTTATAGAGAATTTAGCAAACCTAGATAAACTTAACAAGGAACAGAAATTCCAATTCTTCTGCTTGCCATTAAAAATTAAAGATGCTGATGGAGCGCCGATAAGAGCTGTAGCACTTACTAAATAAGACTTTATGGTATAAACTGATGGTTTTACATGAAACTATTAAAGGAAAATGCTATAATAATTATTATTTACAAAAGTAATGAGGTGAGATTGTATCCTACTATCAGCAGAAAATATAACCAAAAGTTATAATGAGAAGAAGTTATTACACGAAATCTCCCTTTATTTGAACGAAGGCGATAAAGTGGGTGTTATCGGTATCAATGGAACGGGAAAATCCACCTTCTTAAAAATAATTGCCGAGATTGAAACATCTGACAGCGGAACTATCACCAAGCCTTCTGGGGTGAGGATAGGATATCTGCCCCAAAACCCTGTCTTTGGTGATAACATTTCCGTTCTAGAACAAGTATTCCAAGGCTCTTCTTCCGAAGTGAAAGAACTAAAAGACTATGAAGCGAAAACTATTCTTACCAAACTTGGAATCACAGAATTCGAGGCAGATGTTAGCTTGCTATCTGGAGGAGAAAAAAAGCGGGTGTCCATTGCCAGTGCCTTGGTTAACCCGAGTGAGATACTTATTTTGGATGAACCTACCAACCATCTTGACAATGATATGGTTCAATGGCTGGGGAATTACCTATATAAGTTTACCGGTGCTATCTTAATGGTTACTCATGACCGCTATTTTCTTGATAGGGTTACTAACCGCATCGTAGAAATAAGTAAAGGTAGTCTTTACAGTTATCAAACCAACTACACCAAATACCTCGAGCTCAAGGCCGAACGAGAAGAGATGGAAATCAGCACTGAGCGCAAGAATAAAAGTATCTATAGAAAAGAACTTGAATGGATTATGCGCGGAGCCAGAGCCCGCAGCACTAAAAGTAAAGAGAGAATTGAGCGGTTCGATAAGTTAATCTCTAGGGAAAAACCTACCGCTAGGGAGAAACTTAACCTTAACTCCGTGACTACCCGTCTTGGGAAAAAGACGATAGAGATAAACAACATCTCCAAGAGTTTCGGTGGCAAGCAGTTGATACAGGACTTCGAACATATCGTTCTGCGAGATGCTAGAATAGGGATAATCGGGAAGAATGGATGCGGGAAATCTACTTTATTGAAGATCATCACCGGTGAGGAAGTTCCCGACAGTGGTACAGTAGTCCAAGGGGAGACTGTGAAAATAGGGTACTTTTCTCAAGAATCTGAAGAGATGGACACCTCTTTACGGGTAATAGACTATATTCGAGCAGTCTCAGAAAATATTGAAACGGTGGATGGAAATTTAAC
Organism: Gracilibacter sp.; assembly: GCA_024637055.1. Taxonomy (GTDB): domain Bacteria; phylum Bacillota; class Desulfitobacteriia; order Desulfitobacteriales; family Syntrophobotulaceae; genus Gracilibacter. Next base: position 35,047 of record JAGXFZ010000018.1, read on the forward strand.
CGCTACTCAAATGTTGGAGAAATTTCTTTTTCCTGCAGATCAGCAATGGAATACTATTGGAAAGCTCTCAGGAGGAGAGAGAAGAAGACTCTATCTACTACGGATCCTTATGGATGCTCCAAATATTCTACTCATGGACGAGCCTTCGAATGATTTGGATATCGATACCTTGGTGATTCTGGAAGATTATCTAGAAGGCTTTAATGGTGCAGTGGTAGTAGTTTCCCATGACCGCTATTTTTTAGATAAAGTAGTTGATAGGATATTCGAATTCCAGGATGATGGTAATCTGAAACAATATGTTGGCGGGTATTCTGATTATCTTGAGCAATGTACAGCTCACACTAATCAGGAAAAGCTAGAATCCTTAAGCTCACAACAATTATCTGAGAGAGATATTACTACCCAAAAACCAACGAGAAATAAGCAGACTAAATTCACCTATAAAGAACAACTAGAGTATGAAGAGATAGAAGATGTTATCGCAGATCTGGAGGCACAACTTATCGTATTAGAAGAAACTATCCAGTTGGAAGGCACTAACTATTCAAAGCTACAAGGGTTAACGGTTGAGAAAGAACAACTTGAAAAAAACATGAATGAAAAAATGGAGCGTTGGGTGTATCTTAATGATCTGGCGGAGCAGATTGCGGAGAGAAAATAGTCTACCCAAATAGAGAAACATTTTGTCCAACCATGAATATAAATAGACATAGAACCTAGTTTTAGTGTGAAAAAGAGAATTATTGACACTCAGGAGTGGTTAAGGATGAGGAAAGTTAGGATTATTACTGATAGCACGAATGATCTTTCCACCGAAATTCTTCAAGAATACGAAATCTCAATTGTTCCATTGTACGTAGACTTTGGTGAAGAAAGTTACAAGGATGGTCAGGAACTGACGACTGATAGCCTTTTTCAAATGGTTGATGAAAAAGGGATACTGCCTAAGACTTCGGCTCCTTCACCCTATGATTTTACAGAGGTGTATAAGGAATATATCAATCAAGAGTTCGACATTGTTATGATTACCATATCCTCTGAGATATCATCAACTTACCAGAATGCAGTTCTGGCTGCGTCGGAATTTCCACCTGACAGGATTTGGGTAGTAGATTCCAGAAGCCTTTCTACTGGAATCGGAATACTCGTGATGGCTGCTGGGGATTGTGTTCGGAATGGGATAAGGGCTAAAGAAGTAGCAGAAACGATAAGGGAAATGACTCCTAGAGTTAATGTTAGTTTTGTGATCGATACCCTTGAATACCTTTATAAAGGTGGAAGATGTAACGTCGTAGAGAATCTAATTGGCAGTATGCTTAAAATCCGTCCGATCATCGGATTAGCTGATGGCAAGATGATAGTAAAAGACAAAGTGCGTGGAGATAAGAAAAGAGCTTTAGATAAGATGGTCAGGGAGTTATTGCAAAAAAATGATTCAATTGATTTAAGCCGAGTTCTCATCACCTCTTCTCAGGGGAGTGAGGAAGAAGTTAGCTATCTGAAGAACTGTTTAAAAAATGAGTTACCAACCACAAGTATCTACACTACCTCTGCTGGATGTGTAATTTCCAGCCATTGTGGTCTGAAAACTGTCGGCCTAATATATTTAAGAAAATAGCATATTAACTTACAGTATAATAAAGTAGCTGAGATAGATGACAGCTACTTGAACTCTTTAGAACATTTGTTATACCTACGAGACAACTAGTTATTTTAACTTGGTTTTTACGGATAAGGTATAATTATCAAGATTAAGAGTATAACAAACCTATCTCACTATAATTAGACTATCAAACTATTACGACAGGGGAATGAGTTATTTTGATACGAACCTTTGGATTTAAAAAGGACTCGGAGGCATATATAAACTTTGATTTAAAAAGATTGGATGATTATGACCTTCAATGGTACTGGGTAGATTTAGATAATCCTAGTGAATCTGAGATAAAATTATTAAATAAGCACTTTGATTTTCATCCTTTATCTATTGAGGATAGCATTTATTCATTGAACAAACCAAAATTAGACTACTATGAAGGATATAGCTTTTTTATCTTAAATGCATTAAGAAGTGGTACTTTAGAACCAATGGAGATTTCCTTATTTGTTGCAAATAACTATATTGTATCGTTCCATACAGAAAGTTTAGATGAAATAAATCAAGCTTGGGAACGAGTTACTGGAGACAGGGCTAATTGGGACAAAGGGTCTACATATGTGGCACATGAGATATTTGACAAGATAGTTGACAATTTTTTCCCGGCTGTATCCAAAATTGAAGACCAGCTAGATAGTTTATATTCAAACGAAGAAAATAAGTCTACTCATCAATTATTAGACGAAGTATTTCATTTAAGAGGGGATTTACAGAAGCTACGGAGAGTAATATCCTCGATGAGAGATTTATTGTATAGAATATTGAATTCTGAACGACTTGAAGGCTTTAAAGAGCAAAAAATATATTTTTCAGACATACATGATCATTTATTAAAACTATTGGATATGGTTGAGGCAAGCAGAGAAATAACTTCGGACTTACGAGATAGTTATTTATCGATTAACTCAACCCGTATGAATACGAATATGATGGTTCTAACCGTGATAACTACAATTTTTATTCCATTAACCTTTATTGCTGGAATATATGGTATGAACTTTGAAAACATGCCGGAATTGAAATGGCAAAACGGTTATTTTATAGTTTTAGGTACAATGACGTGTATCGGTATATTGATGTTCTTATGGTTTAAACGCAAAGGATGGTTTGATTCATAAAGATTTTTAATTATTTTCCTTAATATTATTTAATTTAAAGAATGGCAGAAATATAGTCATGATTTATTCATTTGATCCTCCCCAATTATGTATTCTGATTAAGCTTATTCTTAGGAAAGTTAATGAACTTTATACGAAGTTTTTGGAGGTAACCTATGGAAAAAATCGTTTTGACACAAGAAAAAGAAACCTTGCTCATCCCGCTGTTTGGTAAAGCAAAAGAAATGAATAAAGAATCTCCTATACTAATTGATAGAAAAGCAGTTGAGATCTTAGATCAAATTGAATATGATTTCTCTTTGCTTAATATTCCTGAAAAAACGAATATATTGATGTCTATTAGAGCCAAACTTATTGATAATTTCGTTCGTAATTTTCTATCAATAAATCAAGATAGTGTTGCCCTACATTTGGGATGTGGACTAGATAGTAGATATCATAGAATTGAGAACACGTAAGTATTCTCGCAGCATCCGGCCAGCAATCCTGTGACATTCGGCCAGGGTTCTTATAACATCTGGCCACTGTTCCTGAAACATCCGGCCAATAAACCGGCACCTCAAAAACGAAATCCTGTACAATGTAGTCAATATGTGTACGGGAGGAAGAAGATGAGGTGTGAAGAACCAGTGAAGATTCTAGAAATCTTAAGACTGACAGAGCAAGGTTATTCTCAAAGAGAAATAGCTAAAAGTGTTAAATGTGGTAAATCAACTGTCGGAGGAATCCAGAGACGTTGCCGAAATTGTAAACTCCAATACGATGCGGCAGCTATGATGACCAATGATGAAATCAAGAGATTACTCTATCCCGACAGCTTTGGTCAACCCATTAAGGTGAATCCGGATTGGCCTAGTATCCATGAGCGATTGCAAAAGAATAAGCGTCTTAACTTGCAATATCTCTGGGAAGAATACAAGGCAGAGAATACCGATGGCTTAAGCTATAGCAGGTTTTGCCAACGTTACCTTGACTGGAAAAATGAGTCTGGTAAAAACGTTATTATGGTACAGAACCGTGAACCAGGTAAAGAACTTTTTGTAGATTGGATGGGCGACAAGCTGGATTGTGTATTCGATAGCTCAACTGGCCAAAACCTCACAGCACACTTTTTCGTGGCTACTCTGGGAGACAGTTCCTATCCATACGTGGAAGCCTTCCCTGATGAGAAATTAGATAAATGGCTCATTGCTCATGTTAATGCACTTAGGTATCTAGGCGGTGTTCCTCAAGTCATTGTTCCAGATAATTGTAAAACTGCTACGACAAAACCCAATTATTATGATCCAGTAATAAATAAATCATACTGGGAATTCGCTAAAAATTACAAAGTGGCTATATTACCAGCAAGAGTTCGTGAACCACAAGATAAAGCATCGGTAGAAAGTAGCATCGGTTGGCTAGAAACGTGGCTTTTAGAATGGCTACGTGGTAAACGTTACTTTGGATTTGAAGCACTAAATACTGAAATACAATGTCGTATGAAAGAGTTGGTCAAACGGCCTTTTCAAAAACGCAAGGGTAACCGACAGAGTGTTTTTGAGACATTGGATAAACCAGCTTTGCGGCCGCTACCATACACTCAGTTTGAGTACGCAGATTACATTGTGCGTAGAACGCCAGCGAATTACCATGTTGAGTACGACTGCTTTTATTATTCAGTGCCCCATGGCTTGCACAAACAGTTGGTAACCATTAGAGCTACAGTAACAACCATAGAGATCCTAAACGACAATAGAGAGCGTGTAACATTACATCAAAGGCGTTATACAGGATCAAGGTATATAACCAATCTTAGCCACATGCCACCCAATCATCGCCATCAACACGATGCCAAAAACTTTGATGGCGCGAAATATCGTATGTGGGCTAAGAATATAGGTGTACAGACTTATGCTGTAATTGACAATCTGCTGTCTTCTCAAATTACCGAAGAGCAAGCTTACCGCTCTTGTATGGGGGTATTGCAATGCTCCAAGAAATATGGCAATGCACGGTTAGAAGCTGCTTGTATTAAAGCTATCGCTATGAATTCCGGGACTTACTCTACCATAACCACCATACTTAAGAATGGTCAGGACAAAGTTCCCGCTACTGTAACAAGTAAGCCAACACCCAAGCATACTAATCTACGCGGCTCTGAAGCCTATGTTTAGGGGGATGAGTGATGATTAATCAAACCCTAGACAAACTTAACAGTATGAAACTGAGGGCTATGGAGCAGGAATACCGACGACAGGTTGAACTACCGGTAAATGCTGTTTTACCCTTTGATGAACGTCTGGCCATGATTATAGATGCTGAGTGGCTGGCTAAGGCTAATAACCGATTACAAAGATTCCTGCGAGAAGCAAACCTAAGAGAACCGACTGCAAATCTTGAGGATCTTAACTTTGATGCCAAAAGATGCCTCGATAAGGCATCGATCAGCCGACTTGCAGACTGCGTTTGGATTAAAGAGGGCAGAAATCTAATCGTAACCGGGGCTACCGGAACCGGCAAGACCTACCTGGTCAGTGCCTTCGGTAATGCCGCTTGTAGGAAAAGCCTGAAGGTTCGCTCTTACCGTGTTAACCGACTACTTACTGATCTGGCTATTGGGCGGGGAGATGGTTCTTACAACCGTCTACTCAATGATCTGAAAAAACCTGACCTGCTTATCTTGGATGACTTCGGTATGACCTCTCTTGACCATGATTCCTGTCGCGATCTTCTGGAGGTTGTTGATGATCGTCATGGCAGAAAATCTATCGCTATCTCGGCTCAACTACCGGTATCGAAATGGCATGGTGTTTTTGAAGATGCCACCATTGCTGATGCAATACTGGACAGGCTGGTCAATAATGCTTATAGAATAGAGCTCAAAGGGCCAAGCTTAAGACCACACAGTCCTCAAATTGAAGGAGGTGATGGCACAACTAAATAATCTATGTTAGACTCCAAGCATGAGGTGCCGGCCTTTGGCCGGATAAGATAAGAACGCTGGCCGGATACTGCAGGAACGGTGTCCGGATCTTTCGGGAATGCTTGGCCGGATGTCATAAGAATGCCGGTCTGAATTGACGAGAATAAACA
>JAGXFZ010000019.1 GCA_024637055.1 Gracilibacter sp.
GCAATCCCTGTAATACCAAGGGTTTGACAGATAAACCACTTTGGTTTACGGAGTATTTTAAATAACTAATTTGATAAAAAATAAAAAAACTTAACAAATTTAGACCTCTAAAAACACCTGAAAATGGTGTTTTTTTTGTAAGAAAAATTTGTATGTTCTTTTTTATGGTTGGTTGATGTTCAACCTTTCTTATTCAGGATGTCTTTTCTCCTTGTATTTCAACGCTAAAACTAAATATATAAAAGATAAAGGTAAATTATGGAGAAATGTAGAATACCCTGACATATAATTGAAATGCATTGACATAAATTGGTTAAAACTAACGAGGAATAAAAAGTCTAGCTCCAAAGTAAAAAAGCCTTAATGCTGTTAAAGCATATATGATAAACCAATTAAAGTTTCTTAGAAATTGTATTTACTTAAGTATTGACTAATAATAAGAATAGTAGTACTATTAAGAAAATTAATAACTACAGTAGTATTTTGTGTAAAGCGAGATTTGAGAAGCGACACATAAAAACGAAAGTTTTTGTGTGTCGCTATTTTTATGTTAAGGTGGTGTATGCTTGATGATTTTTTAGTTCAATCTATTAGAATCATATTTTATAAACAAAAGAAAAAGAAATGAGGAGGTTTGTTATGAGTGATTTGAAAACATCACAAACTGTAACTGAAGAAAGTTCTAAAGGCATGCGTATTGATAAGACTGTTTTTGTACCTGCAACTTTAGTTACTTTATTAGCTGGTGTATTTTTCTACTTTTACCCTGAGAAGAGTAATGAGACATTAAATAAGATTCATGCATTCACTACTAATGAGTTAGGTTGGTTCTTCCTAATCTTTACATTAGGATTAATGTTTCTTTGTTTTTACTATGCTTTTTCAAAAATGGGAAGCATTGTTTTAGGCGATAAAGATGAGAAACCACAATTCTCTACTTTTACTTGGTTGGGGATGATTTTAACTGCTGGAACAGGTGGTAGCTTGTTGTATCTGGCCTCAATTGAGTGGATTTGGATTATGGGAGCACCACCTTTTGGAGTTGAACCAAACAGTCTTGAAGCAGCTCGTTGGGCTTCGACATATGGCATGTTCCATTGGGGACCATCAGCGTGGGCATTTTATATAGCAGCAGCGATACCTATAGGGTACTTCTTCTATGCTAAGAAAAAGACAAACATGAAAATGAGTGAGTATGCAAGACCTTTATTGGGTAAAAGGTCAGATGGCATCGCAGGTCATTCATTAAACTTTCTCTACATTTTCGGACTTCTAGGTGGTGTACTAACATCTATTGCTCTGGGGACACCTCCTATAGCAAGTGGGATTGCTTATATGCTTGGGATGGATTCCAGTAATCTTGTTATAGATATATTAGTAATCTCACTTTGGACATTTATTCCTCTTGTAGCCTTGATACTAGGATTAAACAAAGGTGTTTCTGTGCTGAGTAATATCAATCTTGGCGGTTTTGCTATTTTACTTTTAGGTATTTTAATACTTGGCCCAACTTGGTTTATTCTTAATCAATCAACAGAGTCATTAGGGATGATGATCCAGAATTTCTTTGTAATGAGCTTGACTACCGATGTAATTGGTAAAGGGGGCTTCCCGCAAGGATGGACTATTTTTTACTTCGCATGGTGGGCTGTTTATGCACTTCCTTTTGGTCTCTTTATAGCTAAGATTTCAAAAGGTCGTACTATTCGCCAAGTAACCATCGGAGGACTTACAGCAGGTTCGCTGGGAAGCATGATATTCTATATGGTATTACCTAATTTTGGATTAGACCTTCAATTAAATCAAGTAACAAATCTTGTAACCATATTAAACGAACAAGGGAGAGGTGCAGTAGTTATTGAGATGTTCTCTCATGCACCTGGAGGAACTCTGATGATCGCCCTCTTCACTATCCTTGTTTTACTGTCTTATATAACTGGGCACTCAGCTGTTGGTTATTCCTTAGCAGCTGCATCAGAGAAAAAATTATCGGGTACACAAGATCCTCAAAAATGGAATATGACATTTTGGTTAGTGCTTGCAGGCGTTGTTTCATTAGGATTATATCTCCTAAATCCTTCAGCATTAAAACCTCTACAAACAGTATCCATAATAACGGGCTTTCCTATTACTATCGCTATAACTGTGCTCGTAATGAGTTTCTTTAAGCAGTTAAAAATTGATTTTCCAGATGGTATTCCTATAATAACCAAAACAGGTCAAAAAATATATGTAACAAATGATAATGATAGAGAAGAGTAATTAAATAGAACTGAGAGAACCAGCATTATAATAGCATTAATACTGGTTCTCTCCTTATAATTAGGAGTAGGTTATACACAAGATTTAAATGTCTCTATAATGACAAATATCAATCTAAGGTTAATTTGATTATTAGATAAAAAGGGCTATGTAACAATAATTTTCTAAATAAGATAAATTCTATTTTTAATATGGTATTTTTATAGTATTCTATCTAGGATAAGGAAACACTATTTTATAGGATGATTACAAGAATATTACAGAAAATGAAAATTAAGAAACGATATAGATATAAAAATACTGATATATTAAATAAATTGGTTTAGGAGGCATTAACCTTGGAACATGACATATTGCAAGTATTGGAATGTAATCCAATTATTGCTGCTGTTAGAGACGAAATAGGGGTAGAAAAAGCAATAAGAAGTAATGCAGAGGTAATATTTATCTTATCAGCAAATCTTATCAACATAAGGAGTATTGTAGATAGCATTAAGTGTTCTGGGAAAAAGGCTCTTATACATATCGACTTAATTGAAGGGTTAGGTAAAGATAGAGCTGCAATTGATTTTCTTCAAAAGTATGTAAATCCTGATGGGTACATTACAACCAAAGTATCTTTAGCAAAATATGCTAAACAGCAAGGGCTATTCACAATACAAAGACTTTTCATTATTGATTCACACTCCCTTAATACGGGTATAAATAATATAAATGAAACAAAAGCAGATGCTATTGAGGTTATGCCAGGTATAGCAAGTAAACTTATTGAGAGATTAAAGGAAAAGATAAAAGTTCCAGTTATTGCTGGTGGTTTAGTAGAGACAAAAGAGGATATTATTGAAGCACTATCAACTGGGGTTTTAGCAGTCTCTACTTCTAATACGGATTTGTGGGATATCTAATAATATGCAATGTCTAAAAATGATTAAGATGTTGATATAAAAATAAAATAGTAGTATAATTAATTAGTAATAGTTGAATGAATTTGTGCAAAGCGGAGATTAGAGAGCAGCACATAAAAAACTAAAGAATTAGTTTTTTATGTGTTTTTTAATATTTAAGTAGTTTTGTTTTTATACTTTTTGTTATACCTTTAAGAAATAGAATATATAAATACTTTAATATATGAAATAAGTATTAATAGATAGAGAATAGACTTATGACGGGGAGAGAGAAGAATGGATAAGAAATATGTCTTAGCTATTGACCAAGGAACTACAAGTTGTAGAGCTATTCTATTTAATAAAGACAGTAGAATAGCAGGATTTGCGCAGAAAGAATTTCCTCAGTATTATCCTAAAAATGGCTGGGTAGAACATGATCCAGAAGAAATATGGAGCACTCAAATAGGAGTTATTGCTGAACTACTTGCTCACTATGACGTTAACGTAAAGGATATTGTATCTATTGGGATTACAAACCAGAGAGAGACTACAGTTGTTTGGGATAAAAATACCGGAAAGCCAATATATAATGCAATTGTATGGCAATGTAGACGAACTACAAGTACATGTGAAGAGTTGAAAAATAAGGGACTGGCAGAAAAAATTAGAGAGAAAACAGGTCTAGTTATTGATGCATATTTTTCAGGAACTAAAATAAAATGGATATTAGATAATGTTGAAGGAGCAAAGAAGAAAGCAGCTCAAGGTGAATTACTCTTTGGGACTATTGATACGTGGCTGTTATGGAAACTAACTAATGGTCGGAAACATATGACCGATTATTCCAATGCCTCGCGGACTCTTATCTTTAACATCAACGAATTAAAATGGGATGAGGGAATATTACAAGAGTTGGATATCCCTGTTTCTATGTTGCCAGAAGTAAAACCTTCCAGTTTTATTTACGGAGAGACTGATAAAAGATCATTCTTTGGCCACAGTGTACCTATCGCCGGGATTGCCGGTGATCAGCAGGCAGCATTGTTCGGACAGACTTGCTTTGAAGCGGGAATGTCCAAAAATACCTATGGAACTGGTTGTTTTATGCTGATGAATACCGGTTCAAACAGGTACAACTCAACGACCGGATTATTAACTACTATTGCATGGGGAATCGATGGGAAAGTTAATTATGCTTTAGAAGGCAGTATTTTTATTGCCGGAGCTGTAATTCAATGGTTAAGGGATGAGCTGAAGCTCATTGAATCAGCCGCTGATTCGGAGTATTTTGCTTCTAAGGTCACAGATAATGGCGGCGTATATGTTGTCCCTGCTTTTACAGGTTTGGGAGCGCCGTATTGGGACATGAGAGCACGAGGGGCTATTTTTGGGTTAACACGGGGCAATAGTAAGGATCATATTATCCGTGCAGCTTTGGAATCAATCGCTTATCAGACCAAGGATATATTAAGTGCCATGGAAAATGACTCAGGTCTTAAGCTTAAAATGTTGAAAGTCGATGGCGGCGCTGTTACCAATAACCTATTGATGCAGTTCCAGGCAGATATTCTGGGAGTCAGAGTCGAAAGACCAAAATGTGCTGAAAATTCAGCTTTAGGGGCAGCCTATCTGGCAGGATTGGCTACTGGTTTTTGGTCTGATCAGAAAGAATTAATAGATAATTATAGTATTGATCGTAGCTTTGAACCATTGATGGCTGAGGAATTAAAGGATAAGTACTATAAAGGCTGGCAAAAGGCTGTTATCCGGTCCAGGGATTGGGAAACAGAGTAAGCTACCGATATAATTAACACAGATATTGGTCTATTGGCTGGAGTAATGAGAAGCCGTAAGACATCGCACAGTAGTGTATGTTCTTACGGCTTTTTTTAAGGTAGAAGGAGAAAGAATGATGGTAGTTAATAAAACAAAAGTCATGGTTATTGGAGGAGGCACAACCGGAGTTGGAATAATCAGAGATCTGGCTCTGAGAGGGATTGATGCTGTATTGGTAGAGCAGCAGGATCTTGCTCATGGGGCCAGTTTCAGGTTTCATGGCTTGCTCCATAGCGGAGCACGTTATGCTGTTAATGATTTCTCAGCCGCAAAAGAATGTATAGAAGAAAATATTATTTTAAAAAAAATTGCATCCACTTGTATAAATAATAGTGGAGGGCTTTTTGTACAGCATAAAACTGACCGGGATGAGTATATCGGAGAATGGCTCAGAGGATGTTCAGAGGCAGGTATTGAGGTTAAAGAGGTTTCTATTCAAAATGTTCTGAACGAGAATCCGGCAATGTCTAGAGATTTAAAAAGAATCTATTCCGTCCCGGATGGGATTATAGACGGGGCTCGGCTGGTCTGGGCGAATGTATACCAGGCGATGGAATATGGAGCAAGAGTTCTTACTTATACAAAGTTATCCGGTATTTATACCGCAAACGGAAAGGTTACCGGAGCTGAAGTCATAAATACTCTTACAGGGCAGAAGTCGAATTGGGAGTGTGAAACTATTATTAATGCTGCAGGGACTTGGGCTGATGAGGTGGCCAAACTTACGGGAATTGAACTGAATGTGACTAAGAATAAGGGAACTCTTCTGGTATTTAATCAGCGCTTAACGCAGAAAGTCGTAAACCGTCTGCGCATACCCGACGATGGCGATATAATAGTACCCCATCACACAGTTACTATCCTGGGAACAACCTCGGTTAATACTGATGAACCAGATTCAGCCAAACCAACTTCCGGGGAAGTACAAATACTCCTAGATGCAGGAAGAGAACTTTTTCCTGAAATAGACAACTATAGACTGTTAAGGGCATATGCCGGAGTAAGACCATTATACGCAGGAAATGGCGAAGTTAAAGACGATGACGGTCGTGATATTTCAAGAGATTTTAGAATATTTGACCATGCTCATAATGGCTTGAACGGCTTTATCAGTCTGATAGGAGGAAAATTAACCACTTACAGGATGATTGCAGAGAAAACAGTGAATTACGTATGCAAAACAATGGGGATAAAGAAAAAATGTCAGACGGCGGAGATTCCTTTGGTAGATTCCAAACGACTCTTGACTATGGATGGGAAGGTCAATAAATTTGCAGTCAGGTACGGAATAAGGGGGGAGATGATACAAAAATATCTGCAGCAAAACCCCGAGAAGGAAATCACCCTTTGTGAATGTGAAGATATCAGCTTTGCTGAAGTCGAGGAGGTTGCATCCTGGAAGAGCACAAATAATTTGGATGACCTGAGGCGGAAAACCAGAATTGGGATGGGTACCTGTCAGGGGTTGTACTGCTCATTCCGTAGCTTAGGTTCAGCCTGGAACGCGATGAAAAATAAGCCCCAGCACCCTCTCAGACAGTTAGTCTGCTTCCTGGAAAAGAGGTATAAAGGTCAGAAGTCCGTTCTTTGGGAAGCTCAGATTAAAGAGTGTGAATTAACTTTAGGTATTTACAGTACTATATTTAACTTAGAAAGAGTTGAGGAAAACAGTGAAGTATGATGTTGTTGTAATAGGTTCCGGTATGAGTGGGATGATAGCGGCTGCCAAAGCCGTATCAAGAAATAAGAACACACTTATTATCACAAAAGGCCAGGGAATACTGCCTCTTACGACCGGATGTATTGATATATGGGGATATCAAGTAAATAACCCAAAGGCTCCTGCACTTAACCCATATGAAGAGATACAAAGATTAGCTGCCTGTAAACCAGAGCATCCCTACGCTAGAGTATTAGACGTTCTGCCAGAAAGCATAGATTTTTTAAAAAAGATCCTGAAAAATTCCGGCTATAGTTTGACGGGAAGTATCTATAGCAACCAGAAGGTACTCACTGCTTTGGGAACCGAACGGGTAACGGCCTTAGCCCCTGAGAGCATGGTTGTCAAGGATTTCGCTAGATTAAAAAGGATAATTGCCGTGGGATTCAATCGTTATCCTGATTTTTTTCCTCAGATGTTTTTAGATAATCTAAATACGATAATTCCACAGGCAGCCAAAATCCCGGTGCTCATAGACTTGGATATCAAAGAAACTGTCAGATCAAACCACCTCAGTCTTTTGCTGGAACGTCAGGATATTCTAGCAAAAGTGGAGGAACAAATACGAGTTCAGCTTTTGCAGCATGGCATAGAGAACAAGCACTATGATGATAGTATGCTTATTGTGTTGCCGGCAGTTTTGGGAAAGAATCCAGGCAGTCAAGTGGCAAAGAGGCTCAGAAGCAATTTTAATACCCAAGTGATAGGTGTCCCAGGCTTGCCGCCATCAATACCCGGTGAGCACCTGCAGCAGGCATTGATGATCTTTCTGAAACGACAGGGAGTAGAATTCCGCCACAACTCAGAAGTTGTAGGGGACATAAGGGAGAACGGCAAGATAACGTATTTGAGTGTCAAAGATTCTACTGCTATCTTTCATAGCGTTGAAGCAGGAAGCGTTATCTTAGCTGCCGGGTCCTTTATAGGAGGGGGTCTGACAGCTAAACAAGATTCCATGCTGGAACCGATATTTAAGCTTCCGGTTATTAATCCCCGTCATGTTGGGGAAGATGTCCCTTTTCTATCCCTGGAAGGACAAGGGTTCTTGGAAGCCGGAGTTGAAGTGGATGATAAATTACGGCCCTTAAAAGGCATTGATAATCTTTACGCCGCTGGGAGTATTTTAGCCCACGGGAACTATGCTTCTGAAAAAAGCGGTCTTGGTATCGCAGTCGCTACAGGATATAAGGCAGGCAGTCTGGCTTGATTGACTTTAAACAGACTAATGTGAGGTAATACAATATGAATTTAACAAAACTTCAAATAGATGCCCTGAATAATTGTGTCAAATGTTCAATCTGTGTAAACAGCTGTCCAGTTGCCAGTGTCAATCCCCAATTTCCCGGCCCCAAACAGCTGGGAGTGGATTGGTTAAGGCTGGCTCAGGAAGAACAAAGTCAACCAATCCCAGCTGTCGATTATTGTTCAAACTGTAAAACATGTGAAGCTGTCTGTCCTTCAGGCGTTCATGTCGGAACCTTGAACCAGCTGGCTAAAAGCAATCTTCCTCAAAGAAGTTTGGGGATGAGGGAGGAGATTTTTTCTGACCCCTCTTTACTTGGCCGATTCATCCATATCTGGCCCCAGGCAGGTAATATGGCTACCGGTTTACGGCCGGTCAAATTCCTGACCGAAAAGACCGTCGGTATCTCGTCTCAAGCCCCCATGCCTGCCTATAGTATGAAAACCTTCAGAGAGATGCTGCTCAAGTATAAGCCGGAGTTTTCCGAAATACCTAAAGAAGTAGTTTATTTTCCCGGCTGTTTTACGCAATACAACCAACCGGAAATCGGAATGTCATTAGTCAAAATCCTGGCAAAGTTAAACTATAAAGTGATAGTACCTGACTTTAAGTGCTGCGGGCAGCCTGCGATCTCTAATGCGCGTCTGGATAAAACAAAAAAATTTGCCGAGCACAATCTGGATATTCTAAGACAAGAGCTGAAAGATGGCAGAGAGCTGATATTCAGCTGTCCTAGCTGCTTACTGACTTTTAAAGAAGAATATAAGAATATTTTGGGTTTGCAAGAGTATTCCGCATTCACTTCTTCTATGCAGGATTCCGGGCAATTTCTGTTGAACCATAGGGAACAGCTTGCAGCGTTATTGCGGATGAAAAATGCCGAGAGTGCAAAATATGCCTATCATGAACCTTGCCATCTTAGAGTAGCCGGACAGGGAACACCTGGCTTAGTTCTGCTCAAAAGCCTGATGGGTTTGGATATTACCCCTTTGGAAGCAGGGTGCTGCGGCATGGCCGGAAGTTATGGACTGAAGGCGGAAAAAGAATGGGTTTCCCGTGAGATAGGGAATAATGTAAAAGATGCAGTGACAAATTTAAACCCTCAAGCAGTAATTACTGAATGTGGCATGTGTTCGGTACAAGTTAACGCTCTCACTGAGCTTCCGGTTAAACATCCGCTTGAAGTGCTGGCGGAGCAGATAAAAGCCTGAAATATTTGTTGTGAGTCAATAAAGCCCTATATAACCAGTCGAAAAAACGATAATATAAGGAGGAGTAACCTCAATGAAGGAAAATGAGAAGAACGTGATCAGCACAGATGTAGTGGTGATCGGGGGCGGACCGGCTGGGTTCGGAGCTGCGGTAGCGGCAGCACGCAAAGGTTTAAGGGTCTATTTGTTGGAAGCAACAAACAAAATTGGGGGAGTGATGGCATCTTGCCCCGCGATGCCCTTGGGGGCCGGCTATCCGCTCGATAAATCCATTGGAGGAATATTCGATGAGTACGTTACTCGCCTGTATAATTTGATTCCTCCTGCTGCGGAGAAGAGGAAATGCACTTTAGATAATTTCGGACCGGAAGTCCTTTATGACCATGAAATTGCGATATTTAATCTCTATCAGATGCTTGAGGAAGCAGGCGTTAATCTGATATTAAATGCAACTGTGTTAGAACTGATTATGGAAGAAAATATAATTAAAAGTGTGGTTTATTACGACCGAAACGGAAAGCATATTATCCAATCTAAAGTGATCATCGACTGTTCAGGTGATGGCGATATCACAGCCAAGGCAGGAGTGCCATTTCAAAAGGGAGATGATAATGGAAATATGATGGGGGTAACCCTTACTTTCTTAATGATAAACGCACAGTGGGACAAAATATTTGAAGGCAACGATGATCCTTATTTTATGGAGGCTGCGACCAAAGGGATTAAAGAAGGCAGACTGCATGAGGATTTGCATAAACTCTATATTATGAAAGGATTTCATAAAGACACTGCTTATTTTAATTCTGTGACGATTAAAAATGTTGACGGGACAGATCCCCAGGATATAGTAAGAGCCACAAATCAAGGCCGAGAAATATGCCATCAATTAGCCCAATTTGTTATAGAAGAAATACCTGGTTTTGAAAAAGCCAGAATGATCTACATGGGACCAACCGTTGGCGTACGTGAGACCCGGAAATTTGAAGGGTTGTACAGACTAACGGCTGATGATATAGCTCAAGGCAAAAAATTCCCCGACGGTATCGTCTGCTGTGATAATCCCATTGATGATGTATTCCGTGGTTCAAACATCATGACCCACGAAGCTATTGGAACAAAAGGAACAAACTATACCATTCCTTTCAGAAGTATGGTGCCTAAGAATGTGGAGAACCTGTTTTTTTCAGGAAGGATAATATCCTCTGACCCTGTCGCTTTTGCCTCTGTTCGGGGTATGCCTCAGTGCATGTTGATGGGCCAGGCTTGCGGGACAGCAGCTAAAATGGCAATAAATAATAACGTTTCTGTTCAGAATATTAACCTTGACACGCTTGTGCAAGATTTGAAAAGCCAAGGTATAAACGGACTGGCAGGAGATCATCTATAAGTTTTTACCAGGTGAATATTTAAAATGAAGGATATAAGTATATTAATAAAGGAGGATATTGATGAACTATATTACAGAAAGTTCAAAAAAAGTTCCGGTCTTTGCGGAAGTAGATGTTCTTGTGGCCGGGAGCGGACCTGCTGGACTAGCGGCAGCAATAGCAGCAGCCAGAGAAGGTGTCAGTACCATGCTTTTGGAACGCTATGGCTGTTTTGGTGGTGTCATAACTCAGGTCGGAGTAGAAGGATTTGCCTGGTACAGGCATGAGGGGACGGTAGAAGGCGGAGGTTTGGCGTTCGAATTCGAAGAAAGAGCCAAAGAACTTGGTGCCAGCACCAAAGAATGCCAATCTGACAGTGAAGCATTGGACGCGGAGATGTTTAAGTACGTTGCTGACAGGATGGTAGAGGAAGCAGGGGTAAGACCGATTCTTCACTGTTATGCTGTTGAAGCAATAGTTGAGAACAATGTTATCAAGGGTGTTATCACCGAAAGCAAATCTGGCCGCATGGCTATCCTGGCTAAAAGGATCATTGATTGTACAGGAGACGGGGATATAGCTGCTTTCGCTGGAGCTCCGTTTACCAAGAGAGAGCAGCCGGCCTGGGTTACACCCATGTTTCATTGCAGGGGTGTAGATAGAGAAAAATTCTTAAAGTATGTCTATGAAGAACTCCAACCAACTTACGCGGATTGGAAAGGCGAATGGGCTATGCAAACGAATGGTAAAGAAGACGATCTGTTCAGCCCTTACCTGGTCAAGCCTTTCACTGATGCCATCCGGGACGGTGTTATCAAAGAATCAGATAATGTTGCTTACGGCGGTACGTACAGTACGGTTTCGCCTGAAGGGGACGTAACGCAGCTTAATGTAGTCTTTATGGGGGGAGTCGATTGTACGAATGTTGAGGATCTTACTCAGGCTGAGATCAAAGGCAGGCAGGCAGTAATTAATGCCATTAAAGCTCTGAATAAATACGCGCCGGGCTTTGAGAATGCCCGTCTGAGAAACTTCGGAATGACTATGGGCACCAGAGAATCTCGTCAGATTGAAGGTTATTACAGTATGACGGGCGATGACGTGATGAACCAGGGGAGGTTTGAGGATTCGATCGGAATATATCCAGAATTCATTGATGGTAACGGGTATCTCTGGGTACCAACAACCGGACGTTATTTTCATATACCTTACCGGGCTATCCTCCCCCAAAATATAGATAACTTGTTAGTAGCAGGAAGATGTATTTCTGGGGATATCATGGCTCATAGTGCCTTTAGAAATATGGGCTGCTGCGTGGTGACAGGTCAGGGGGCCGGTGTTGCTGCCGCTACCTCGATAAAAGAAGATGTCCCGGCCTCAAAAGTAAATATTAAAAAAGTGCAGGATGCGCTTGAAAGACAGAATGTAAGAGTATATTAATCTAGATACTTTTCATAAATTGGTAAAAGATTATTACGTTAATAAGGCATTCCTTTCCACAATATAGGAAGCAGCCGTTAATCTGCTGCTTCCCCCCTTAATTTATCTTGTTCTTGTTAAAGTCTATATCATCCCGGTCGATAGAACACACCTCAGTGACTCGTAATCCTGTTAACAGAAATGCCCAAATACCTATAACACCATGAATTTCCATTCCTTCGGCTTATAGGATGACTCCGCATAAAAGAACATGCAGTTACGTTAAGGTAGCTGTTGGGGGGGGAGCCTTTATCTCCAATCCGACTATGCAGGATGATTTGGGAATACCAAGTAAGTCTGATTGTGGCCGGAGGATATTACAGTCCAGGAAGTTGTCTTAAAGCACTTGCGCTAGGTGCTGATGCCATCTATCTTGGTACAGTAATAAGCGCGGATATGTTTTCCCGATAGTGAGAATCATACCCGCGCTTCGTTATCTCTATTGTCAATCTCTTAATATTTTTTTCTTCTGAGTATATTCTTCCTCAGAAATTTCCCCATTTGCATACCTTTGCTTTAAGATTTCGAGGGCATCATTTCCTCCTCTGTTATTGGATCCATGACTACTCTGTGATAGTTTCACTACTGCATATATGATTACTCCAATCAATATCAACGGAATAATCATCCCGTAGCCACCCATCATACCATATCCATATCCCATCATATTTATCTATCCTTTCTATTGTTTATGATCCGAGATAACTTGTTCAAGTTCTCCGTGCCAGTCATGGTACCATACATCTCCTGTACTATAGTTTACACTCAGCATTCCAACTGTATTATTATTTTGAGTAATATGGAGTGTATAGTAGCCATAGAACTCATGACCTTCACCGTTTACAGAGAATTTTTCACCAAAATTTTGTTTAACATATTGATCAGCAATTCCGACTGCCTGCTCGTTATTAATTTGCTTCGTAGAGAATCCATCACCATAGAAATTATTCCATCTGCCGTGTCCCATCATGCCACGTCCACCGTGCATTCTATACTTTTCATTCCACATCATATTAGGACCGTATTCAGGATATATTTCTCCCGTATATGGATTGACTAAGAGTTCCATGGCTCCTTTCCCGCTGTCTTTTTCTTCTACCGAAACATAATAGTCTGTATCCTTATAGACGAACATATCTGATAATTCAAGTTTATTACTATATCCTTCTATATAGTCACTAACAACAGTTTCTATCTGATCAATAGATAATTTTTCTCCATTATCAGATTGAGTACTAGAATTGTTAGACCACCTATCCATCATACCTCTACCATAATATCCAGTATCATAGGGATTAAGATTTCTACTATTAAATTGGGTGAATCCCCATATACTATATCCTACTAAAAATATAATAGATACTACTAGTACGGTAGTCCACAGCATCTTTTCTTTTCTCATATAGACACCACCTTTCTACTCTTTTATATAGTATAACCATTGAATATGGCAAAAATATGACAATATCTCTTATTTGAGAAAGATTTAAATATGGAGTGGAAGGTGCTATATGCTGAAAGTAGCGTTCGGTTTTAGTATGGTGTACATTGTCAGGTAACATGAGCAATATTGATAGCGAGATAAAATCATACAGATATCTTAGATCAGAATTTTTAATTGATCTTTCCTTGTGGATATGAGAAAAGAACCCCATATGGAGGTCTGCGTTTTTAGGATTGTAGGCAGGGCGGCGTATCCTGCATACCTGTTAACTACCTTTGACAGTAGCGTGTCGGGAGCCATTTCCGATCCTCAACAATCCTTTTATTAATTTATACTAATATAATATATTATCTTCGAAAATCTTTACAAATTCAAGACTATCAGGTTCATTTGGGTTAATACCTACGTAATCAGGATTAGTAATAATATCGGAAATAAACTCTAGGTATTTTAAACAATCTTTATGTTTCTTTTTTACATGCTTTTTTAGACCTGGTGCCATATAAATAGCATCATTGGGTAGAGAGCAATTTATCACTGCGCTCTTCTCTGATAGGGAAGAATACAGAAAAGTTATCAACAGGCATTTGCCTGAGTTCCAACGCACGTCCTTCTTCTGTTGTTAGTTATCTGAATCTTGTACTGCTTCATTCGTGTGTCTTCCGAAATCTCTGAAGGCAGCAGCTGCATCTTGCACGTTACCTTTTTCGATATCGTTGTATCCTTCCTTTAGTTTCGCACGAATTTCATCCGCTGTCATCAAATCGGCGTTTACAGAAACCGGTGCCTTCGGTAGCGTTACAGCAAAAGGTATTCCGCCGGTCATTGAAATCTGCTTCGCAACCTACGGAACAATATGCTCTTTATTGTAAAATGCACCTGCATTCCAAAGTATCCAAGAATCAATATCTTGATTTTCGGTGGCTTCTATCTGAGCACGGATTTCATCCCTGCCATATCGTGGTGATCCCATTGTAAAAGCTTGTAGCCAAGGGCGCAATTCAGAACCAGTAGGTGCTAATAATCGTTGAAAATCAATCATTGATTTTTCTATAATTTCATAAGGGTAAGCATTTGGATTAATTAAGCCGTAATTACCTGGTCCAAAATGGGATGGGTATACCATAGGTGACATGTAGTCCAGATAGGGACCCATTTTTTCAGCTCTTTGACCAATTTTCAAATCATCTACTGCAAAGCCGATAAATCCAAAAACAGCTGCGGATAAGCGCTTATCCCATCCTAATTCTTCTCTTGCATTTTCTAAAAATCCAGTTATTACGTCTACTTGAGATTCAGGAATTTCTGATCCGTAGTCAGCCTCCCAAGCAGCCCTTCCCTCGGGAAAACGAATATAGTCAAACTGTACTTCATCAAAACCCATTTTATAAGCTTCTTTAGCAAGTTCAATGTTATATTCCCAAACATCTTTGGATCGAGGGTTTACCCAAACACCTCCATCCAAAGGTGTTCCATTTTTGCTTTTAACCATATATTCGGGCATTTCTTTAGCTAAAACTGGATCGCGAAAAACAACGATACGAGCAATAGAATATATACCCCTATCCTTTAAATCAGCTACTAATTCCTCAACTGGCAAAAAATTTTTGCTGGCCCCAATTTCTTGAGCCAGTTCTACAGTAGATCTATGTCCCATATAACCCGATTCATCCTTTAGGTCTAGTTGAACAGTATTAAGTGGAGTTTCCTCTATTAACTGAAGGAATTTATTCCAAGTTTCTGGAGAGGAAGCCGCATAGTATGTAACATGTATTCCTTTAGATTGAGACGCTTGTTTTTCTTTTTCAGGTGTTCTTTTTAAATCATCTTGGCTATAGATATAAATATCTTTTTTGTATTCTTTTCCGATTTGATCAGCCCAGTCTTTAGGGAAAGAAATTATATCTATATTACCATCACTAATATAGCGGCGTTGATCAATCCTGTCTAACCACATAGTTAAGCTACTTTTACCGTCATCATCAAACACTTGGATGCGTTCGATTTTATAAGGATCAAAATCATTGTTAAAAGGAGAAAAAGCATCTCTCCAAGCCCACCTTACAACACCATCGTGTTGATAAGGCACGCCATTACTTTCACCCTTAATTAGGGTGTCGTAGGGATTAGGCACTCCGTCTTGTACGATGGCAAAACTTTTCATTTCGTAATTTGGAAGAGCTTCTTGTACATGTGCTTTTAAAGCAGATATCTCTGTTTGTACATCTTTAGGTGATAAATCGCCTAAGTTTCTATGGGTAAAGGTATGATTACCTATTTCAAAGCCCCACTCATCAAGCAACTGAAGTTTTTTCTTCCAGTACTGTCGCTGCCCTTCTTCTGCACTAAATGGATAACCATTGATATAGAAGGTTGCTACATTACCGAATTCAGGGTGATTTTCACCAAATTCTTTTAGTATACCTACAGCACAGTCAGGATCAACAATTAGTTCACCTTCATTTTCTAGTAGGCGAAAATGTCCAGAAGTACTATCATCAAAAGTTATTATAGCTGGTGATTTCCCTTGAGGTATATCTATTGCACCTGTTAAGTAATCACTTAAAGGAACTAATATATAATCACGATCATATAGCTCTTGTAGGTCTTTTCTAAAATTATCAGGTGTCCTTGTCCAACGTCCCTCATTTTCCCCAATTAAGTGATAGACTAAAATTGGGACAGTACCTAATTCATTTGCCCCTACATCTACAGCAACTTGTTCCCAGTCGACATCCTCTTGATCTATATCCTCAACAATAGGCAAAACTCCACTGTTAGGATTATCCGATGGAAACATATTATTAAATACTCCGGAAGAATACAATATTGGAAAAACAACAAAGAAACCTAAAAATATTGATCCCCATAAAAGGGTTGATTTTTTCACTATAATTCCTTTCAGGTTTTGATTTTTAAATGTTAATATAGTTTTCTCTTTTTACTTACTAAAATCCTGCATATTCGACATAAAAACTTATGGAAGTATTGTAAAAAAAAGGTGGAGAATTGTTTATGTAAAAATAATTGTCATGCTCTTTTTTAGGGTTGCTTGGGCACGTTTCAAATAAAAGTTCTTAGCATTGGATATTGTGAAGCGATGCAGGTAAAGCTTAGCTTAAGGAGGGTTTGCTTGCATGGCGAAACAAGATGAGAAACCTAGTTCGGAAACATTAGAAATTCAAGGTGAAGGGTTATTGGTTAATGTTGATTATGAAAAACGACGCACCGTCATTGAACAACGCTATGAGTGGGTCCATATCTTAAATGACTTTTTGCTCGGCGTGTGGTTTTTAGCCGGGAGTATCTTTTTCTTCTTTAAAAACCTCATGGTCATAGGGACCTGGTGCTTCACTCTTGGAAGTGCTCAGATACTAATTGGTCCGGTCATAAGGATTATTAATAAATTGCATCTCAGACGTTTGGGATGAAGAATTTTATATATATTCATAGATTATAATCCATTAATCTTAAATATTACCAGTAAAAGAAATTACTAGTATGTTCCTATGTATTCTGGTAATCTCTCTTTGTGTTGCTCCACTTTTTTCTGAGCGTTTATATTTATACAGTGGTATAATCATTATTAAATTGTCTTACAAATTAGTTTTTTAATTTATTACGAAAGGAAATGAGGCTTCTTGAATATTAGAATTTTAATGATTATATTGCCTGTCTTATTTGGTATTATTGCTTATTCTCTATTCGAAGGATCCATAGGCGCTACAATAGTTGGCCTTGGTTGGGGATTATTATTTTATTCGCTAATACCTAAAAAATATAAAATGAAAGACAAAAATGTCAACAAAGATAAGAATAACGAGAACGACAAGAACGACAAGAACAGTAAAAAGAAATCAAAGAAGAACAAAAGAAAATAAAATTGCCAAAAAGGCTTTTTATATATGGAAATCTCATTGGGTGCCAGTAAGTGAGGGCACCTTTTTTATTTTGTACATCTTGACAAGAATATAATATATTCAAAATGAATCGTTGACAGATATATCGTGAGGTGATATATTTAATATATCGTTGAACGATAGATCGGAGGTTGATTAATTTGGATAATAGTACACCTTTGACAGAAGCATTATTTTATATATTATTGGCTGTACGGACTCCAAACCACGGATACGGGATAATTCAGGATATTAGTGAAATGACAGATGGCAGGGTTGTATTAGGACCTGGAACCTTGTATGGAGCTATTAACTCTATGCTTACAAAAGATTGGATAAGATTATACAGTGAGGATAAAGAATCTAGAAAGAAAAAAGAATATATGATTACTAGTACCGGAAGAGAAATATTCAAAAATGAAGTAAAAAGGTTAAATGAACTTGTAGAGAGTGCTAAAAAGATGGATGAACAGGAGATGAGAAAATGATAAAATTCAAACTGTATTACGATAAAGATGATGAAGAAGTTTGGTTGAGAGAGATGTCTTTAAAAGGTTGGGCGTTTAAAAAGTTCTTTATGGGGTTTTATACCTTTGAGCCGTGTGAACCCGGAGAATATAATTATCAGATAGATTTACTTGATAATTGGAACGGGAATAAATTTGATTATGCATCTTTCATGGATGGCGTAGGAGTAGAAGTTGTAGATCAATGGTGGAGATGGGTATATTTGAGAAAGAAGGCAGTTGATGGGCCCTTTGAAATGTATACAGATGTAGAATCAAAGATTGATTTATATCGTAAGATTATTAATTTTTTAAAGATAGCTTTAGTTATAGAGGTTATTTGTTTCTTCATCGAACTCACAGCAACAATACAGACAGGCAACTTAGTGTTAGGAATATTTACAGTTTTACTAGGGGCAATATCTTTTGCAATTTTGAAAGTAATTTGGAAATGCAAATGGAAAATTAAACAATTACAAAATATAGAAAGGTCTAATCAATAAGATTATGCCTCTAGATCTCGGGGCGTAAGGCATCGGATAACGCGAATTGCCGAAAGTTTGCAAAGGTGATCTCAATACATCTGCCGGGAGATTTTGTTAAGTATGTTATCTTTAAGATTTGTCACTTTTTAATGTAGATAATGAAATTCACTTTTTTCATCTTGCTCCGAAATATAGTCGTGCTGGGTTTTTGAGTTTATATAGTTCATTGAAGATTTACTAATAACGCTCTCATCTCCCAGTTTAGAAATTAACTGGGTTGTAATTATGCCATAAATCATATGAGCTAAAACATATGAAAGGTTACTATTTGCATCTTTGGGCTTAACTTTATTATTGGGTAGTGCACTCAAAAGGGCTGTAGTACTACCACCATAAGCGGCACCATAAAATATTCCTTTTGTTATAAGGTTATCTGTGCCATTGTTCGATAAGAGACTGGTCATTAGTATACCACCGAGGGAGCCTAATCCTAATGCCATCCC
>JAGXFZ010000020.1 GCA_024637055.1 Gracilibacter sp.
CGGATCTCCCTAGATTCTCCAAACATTTGACGGGAGAAGTATAAAAGCAACCCTTTTAGATCGGACATGCGCACTCCCTTGTCTACTAATAGTCCTTCAACTTGATGGAACATTGGAGAATGGGTTGCATCATCATCATTTCGAAAAACTTTACCTGGAGCGATTATCTTAACTGGTAACTGGGGAACGAGCTTCTCCATCGTTCTGATCTGCACAGGTGAAGTTTGGGTCCTGAGCAGGATATCCTCAGTAATGAAGAAGGTGTCCTGCATATCTCTAGCAGGATGATCTTTAGGTAAATTCAGAGCTTCAAAATTATAATAATCCGTTTCTATCTCCGGGCCCTCAGCGATTGTAAAACCCATACCGAGAAAGATGTCTTCTATTTCTTCAATAACTTTTGTTAAGGGATGCTGATGTCCTCGGGGAAATGGAGTACCTGGAAGACTGATATCTATTCTTTCCTGTTCCAGTCTTCTGCCTAAGGATTCTTTTTCAAGAATAAGTTTTTTCTTTTCCCATGCTTCTTCGAGAAAAGTACGGACCTCGTTGATAATCTGTCCGATCTTGGGACGTTCTTCAGGTTCCAAGCTTCCCATCTGTTTAAGCAAGGAAGTTAAAGAACCTTTCTTACCCATCACTCTTACCTTCAGCTCCTGAAGTTCTTCCATAGAACTTACTTTCTGCAGTTCGGTAAAAGTATCTTCCTTGACCTTATGAATTTCTTCCCTCATTATAATCAACCTTTCATATCTGTATAGTATATGTAAGTAAAAAAGAATAAAAAAATCTCGCCCCTAGTAGGGACGAGAGTATTTTTCCCGCGGTACCACCCTTGTTTGACCATTTGCATGGTCACACTTGTTTAGCTGATAACGGTTGCCAACCGCATAACTCCCGGGGTGAAAATCAACCTCAACAATTTGATGAGGTAGGATACCAGTCTAGTCGACTTTCAGTCTAGGTCGACCTCCCTTAAAAACCAGTATTCCTGTTTTCCCGTTCATTGTTATTTAACTGGATTCTGTTCTTTTGGGAATTGTAAAGCATATACACTTGGGGAGAACCAGTGGCCTCAAAGGCTTTCCAGAAATAGTCTTCCGAAGACATACAATGCCCACCTCTCTCCAGCTTTGGTTCAAAGCAAAATATTATTTTTTTGCTTGTTCAAAATTATATCATTTAACAAATCAGTTTACAAGAAACCCAGCTGTCTTCTAATTTCAAATAGGAAAATACCGGCAGCGATGGCTACATTCAAGGATTCTACAGTGTTAAACATTGGAATGGATAATTTCTTATCGGCTTGTTGGTGAAAGATTTTAGCGGGACCAAAAGCTTCATTTCCCATAACTAAAGCCAAAGGTATATTTTCACTTATATTCTCTTGATAAATTGAATTACCTTCCATGGTAGATATAGTAAGACTAAAGTTATTTGATCTGCAAAAATTTGTTATTTCTTCAGGAGTTTTATCTGTTAATATTTTTAACGAAAAAATAGAACCCATACTACTTCTCAGCACTTTAGTGTTATACACATCTACCGTACCTTTAGTTAGTATAATATTTCTAACACCCGCTGCCAGAGCCGTTCTTAAAATCGTTCCCAAATTTCCCGGATCTTGGATTTCGTCAATTATTAAAAGTATTTCTTTATTATCAAAGTCAATATCTATCCACTCAAGCTGACGTTTCATGGAAATTGCTAATATCCTCTGAGGCTCTTTCGTTGTACTAATCTTCCTCATGACCGCTTCTGTGACTTCTTCAACAGGTATCTGCTTCTTATAGGCCTGCTCAAGCAGGTACGCTTCAGATACGCATTGCTTAGAGCTATTACTATTCTCATCCGGTAATTCCTTGATATCAGAGCAATAGTATATCCTTACTATCTTAGCGTTTCGTTGGAGAGCTTCTTGGACGAAGCGTTTACCTTCAACAAGGAATTGATCAGCTTCTTTACGTCCCTTATTCGTATGTAAAGAAACTACATGCTTCACTTGTTCGTTTTGCAGAGAAGAGATAATGGCACTCTACCTCCTAGATATAGATAGGAGCTCGATACTTCTAGAGAAGAAATCGAACTCCTGTTTTATACGATACTAAGGTTTAGGCATTCGCTGTAACTTTTTCATTTCTGCTTTCAAGTGTTTCCTTAGCAGTTTCTACCAGCTTGGTAAAAGTTGCTGGATCGTTAACTGCGAGATCAGCAAGCATTTTGCGATTGATATTGATATCAGCAATTTTCAATCCATACATGAAGCGACTGTAGGTAATATTGTTCAATCTGGCAGCCGCGTTAATCCTGATTATCCAAAGCTTACGGAAATCGCGTCTTCTCAATTTACGATGAGCATAAGCAAAAGCCATGGAGCGTACTACTTGTTGCTTAGCCATTTTGAAAAGTTTACTCTTGGCACCACGATAACCTCTAGCTAGTTTTAGTATTTTTTTATGACGTTCATGCGCCCTGACGCCTCTTTTTACACGAGCCATATCAAGGACCTCCTTAAAAGTGTTTATTCTGTCTTTGCTGAAGCTAGAATGCGTTTATTTTACGTAAGCAATCAGACGCTCAATACGCTTAACATCAGACTTATGCATGATGGCTGATTTACGCAGATTACGTTTACGTTTTGGTGATTTTTTCTCTAATATATGACTTGTATAAGCATGATGGCGAACTATTTTTCCGGTTCCAGTCTTTTTGAAACGTTTAGCAGCTCCACGATGTGTTTTCATTTTAGGCATCTGTGAGCAACCCCCTTTTCATTATTAGTCATGTTTATTAGGAGTAAGAATCATTATCATGTTTCGGCCTTCTACTCTGGGTTCACGCTCAACAGTAGATATATCAGAAAGTTGTTCTGCTAAACGCAGACACAATAATCTACCTTGTTCGGGATGTGTAATCTCACGTCCTCGGAACATAATCGTAACTTTTACTTTGTCACCATCGTTCAAGAAACGCTCAGCATTACGAGCCTTGGTCTGAAAATCATGATTTTCGATATTTGGTCGTAGTTTTACTTCTTTAATTTCCACGATATTCTGTTTCTTACGCGCTTCCTTATCCCGTTTAGACTGCTCATACTTAAACTTACCATAATCCATCAGTTTACAAACAGGTGGCTTAGCTGTTGGAGCAATCTCAACCAAATCAAGTGCTTTTTCTGTAGCAATGAGCATGGCCTCTTTCAAAGGAACAATCCCGAGTTGTTCTCCTTCTTCACTAACGAATCGAACTTCCCGAGCCCGGATTTCATCATTAATCCGTAGATCTTTGCTAATGGGGAATCACCTCCGAAAATATTTTTAAAAACAAAAAAGACGGTATTCATCCACCCGTCTTCCGCAAACTACTATGAGCGTACCAATCTGGAAAATCACTCAATACCTCAGTAACAAAACGTCCAGAGGTGAGAAGCGGATGGCTTCTACTTTGCATTAGTATTATACATAGCCCAGCAATTAATGTCAACGTTAAAAGTCCAATAGAGACCCCACGTTAACATGCATAATAATAACAACACTACTAAAGATGCTTTTAAAAATTATTATATATTTTGGAAATATTTGTATGTTTATAGTGATACTATTCCTTTTATCGATTATTCAATTTATAATTACTATCATCTTTTGAATCAATAATAGTCTTAAAACTGAGGTGAGCAATGTCTTCATTAAAAGGGTTGGGTAAAAGACTCAAAGAATCAGTCAAGCATAGTTCATACACCCAAAAACAGTTATCAGAAATCTTAGGGATTAACCAAGATACCTTTAGTAATTATGTTAAGGAGGTATATTACCCTAAGGCCGATACTTTATACGACCTAGTAAACCTTTTGGATATTTCATTGGACTGGCTACTTTCTGGAGAAGGCACAGCACGTACCCGTAACGGGAAACATCTAGTAGTATCTGCTTTCTCGGATCTTAATAACTACGAACAAGAACTCTTGTATAATTATAGATTGCTTTCAGAAAGGGATCAGGGGCGGGTAGACCAATACGTCTTTTCCTTAGCAGATAAACAACAAGGCTAATTAGTAACGAATTTAAGGTAATCATTTTCTTTATCTGGAATCACTATCTTACCTGAGCTAATCTGCTCTTTATATTCAAGCACACTGGTATATATTGCTTCGGAAACCATTTCCTTTGTACTCTCTGACAACCCCACAGCCTGTTCAGCTAATCCGTACTTTACATTTTTTCCGAAACTAAGATTCTCTTCTTGGAATTGTTCGACCAAATCATACACCACTATATCATTATTTATAACTACTGAAGAAATAATATTTTCTGGCGCCAGTGAATGTTGATCTGAAATGGAACCAATCGCATATTTATCTGCTTTCTCAACTGCTTCGAACATACCATTACCAGCTATTCCAGCAATATGAAATATGACGTCTGCTCTGCTTTCTAACATGCTTTCAGCCATCTTCTGCACTCTATCTCTGTCTGTATAAGTAGCCGCTATACCTTTCATGAATTCACAGTCAGGATTCGCCGATCTTAATCCTGCCTTAAAGCCAAAATGATAACGTTCTGACCTTTCATCATTACGACCAGTGATAAAACCGACAACATACGATTTGGTGACCCGACCAGCGATATTCCCAGCTAAAAACGTTGCTTCTTCTTCTTTATAGGATATCACAAGGGCATTATCAGGAATTGACTCTTCTGTTCTGGCATCTAGGATAACATATTTAATCTTTGGATTTGCTTTAGCAGCTTCTATTACAGCTGGGACTGAAGCGTTTCCGAAGGTCAAGATTAGTCCTGCTTCTTGACCTTTAAACTGCTCGAGTCTGGCTGTGTATTCTTTTTCGTCTTTCGCCGTTAGATAGGCAAGACCAACCCCAAATTCTTGTTCAGCCTTTTGCAGTCCTTCCCAGACTTTCGAGTAATATGAGCTTCCAGTACCTTCTTGATCTGTGATAAGTCCTACTCTAAGAGTCTTATCGGCAAAACTCCCCAGAGGAGTTCTAGACCTTTCTGTTCCACAGCCCGTTAGAAGAAGAATAGTAACCATAAATACTATTATACTTTTTTTATATCTCGACCATTTTATTTGCCACATTTTATACACCTCATTATATTAACATGCCAGCAAAAAACAATAACAATCATTCTTCATTAACCTGTTTCTTTTGATTTTTATATAATTTTCGATTATTCAATACCCATACTTTGTCCGTGAATTCTCCTGGTTGTATTTCTCCTAAAGCTTTCTGCATATCGTACAGCCTGGCATCAAGGATGTCCAAATAGTGTAACACTTCAGCTTCCGGAATCATGGGTTTCTTTGGACTGCCAAATTCAGGTTCATAGTGATGTGAGAGCACCATGTGCTGAAGCAAGATACTGCTTTCTTCATCTAATCCAACTTTATGTGCTGCTTTCTCGATTCTTTTGATACCTTGGATTATATGTCCTAATAGCTGGCCCTCACCGGTATATTCGGTAGCTAGACCTAATTTATTAGCATCCAGTTCATCTATCTTCGAAATATCGTGCAGTATAATCCCCGCAAACAAAAGGTTCTTATCCAGGAAGGTATAAATCTCGGATATCTTCTCTCCTGCTTGTAACATAGTAAGCGTATGATAAAGGAGACCAGATCTGATAGCATGATGATTCTGTACTGCCGCTGGATGGGTGAGCAACCTTTCTCCAGATTCGGCGATAATCAATTGTACCATTTCCCTGATCTTTTTATCCTCAATCTTCTTTACATACTGAAAAAGGTCATCATACATGTCCTCAGAGCTGATAGGTGCAACAGGTATGAATTCGTTGATATTTACCCCATCCTCATCGATTACTGGACGAATCTTCTCTATCTTAACCTGTTTCTTCCCTTGCCACTCTACTACATTTCCTTTAACTTTAACGAGAATATTCTTAACAAGTTGAACTTCGTCCTCGGGGCTACAACCCCACATCCGAGCGACAATTTCTCCACTGGAATCGCCTAATAGAATGTCTAAATATTTACTACCGCCACCAGTAGTTTTGCTTTCAACTTTACGAATTAAGAAAAAAGCCAGAAATGATTCGCCTATCCTAAATTCATTGATTTTCCTTTCCCACATCACTGTCAACCACCATTCATCCACAATTTTTCAATCTCCATTACATACTGACTACTATTTTACATGAATTATATCTAAATAGAAAGATAGTTGAAACTCTCAAATTAAAAGGAATTGCCGATTCATCTAGTTTTGATAAATCGGCAATTCCTCTTTTAACAATAACTTTACTTTTATAAAAACTATTTTTACCTTCAATAATATCAATCTATAAAATCGTACCGTCCCAAATAGGAAGGGCGGCAAAAATGATAAGTGCGCGAAGAGCTAACCCGCCTACTACTACTGAAAAATCCGAGACTAAAACTAGGTATGATTGATGTCCGCTCTGTGCCTTAGCAGATGATTCTGTTTCTGTTAAAGAAGGTTCAGCAACTACTTTTTGTGCAGACTGTTTAAGGTGAATGTTTTCTAGAACAAATACTACGAGTGGAAATAGAAGACCTAGCGCAATAAAGTAACCCCAGAATACAATTGCATAAGGTCCAGATACTACTGATGCAGCTGACTGAGCTCCGACTGGCCCCTTTGCGCCTAAAGACATCAACCCGAAGAAAATAACTACAACAATCAATTCAGCAGCTACTAAGCTTAAATGAACTTGGTTTTCCTTTATATTAGCACTACCTTGTTTTTCCATAAAATGAGCTACTACAGTGGTCACGGATAAGCCGGTAGACAGTGCCGAAACCACAAATAAGATAGGCATCATAAATGAGTTCCAGAAAGGTACTGCTTCTATCACCGATAGTAAAAGCCCCGTATAAGCCCCTGTTGCTAAAGCCAGGCCTGCCCCTACCCAACCAAGTGCTTCTGGAGCTTGTTTATTTTTGAATACGAGGAAGGCTTTTACAAGACCAACAACAATAAACGCAGCCAAAATATAAACGCCCCAAGTCATGACAGATCCAAAGTTAAGTAGAAGCCTTACAAGAAGCCAAGGCTTATAAAGTCCCTGTCCAAGATCAAATACCAAGAGTACTGTACCAAACGCCACAATAGGTGCAGCAATATAGTACCCTACCTTTTTAAGACGAGAGTTACTTCCTAACCAACCTTTTTCAGCTGCAAAGGAAGTTAAGTAAGCTCCTGCTCCAAGTCCACCTAGAAATAAATATATTACAATTAACCAATGCCAATGCATTTCCATTATTAAATTCCTCCCTTGAAGGCCATGGACGGCCTAATGTCGCGGTGCCATGGATGGCAAAGAGCGACTTATGCTTTCGGAATTATTACCCAAGATGGTTTCGTCAATTCAGGGTTGGGCAACCCTTCTAACTGAGCTACCCCACTTGAGGTTTTTCTTAATTCGGTGAGTTTTCCATAATTTAAGGCGCCGGTAGGGCAAACAGAGACACATGCCGGTTTATTTCCTTGGTCTTGGCGCTCATAACAGAAGTGGCATTTTGAAATTCTTCCGGTATCAGGACTGAATTGTGGAGAATGATAAGGACAAGCATACATACAATACTTACATCCTACACAAACTTCAGGATTTTGAACAACAATACCGTCTTCTTCTCTTTTTCTATATGCTTTCACAGGACATACTTGAGCACAAGCTGGTTTTTCACAGTGGTTGCAACTATAAGACAGGAAATTCTTCGAGTCTTCTTTGCCAACTAAAACGCGGCGCCACTCGGCTCCTTCTTCCCACTTGTTAGTATCGTTACAAGCTTTTGCACACAACTTACAATTAATACATTTCTCTTGATCGTACATAAACCCTAATTGATCTGGATTTTTGGGGGCATCCTGAGCAGTATCGGCATTTAAGACAGTTGGACTTATCCCTAGAGCCAGAGCAAAAGTTGCCACAGCACCAGCTTTAAGAACTTTACGACGGCTGATTATGATATTTTTCATACTATCCACTAAAGCATATCTCCTTTCTCCTTAAAATACATCGTCAGTAATTTATACCAAAACTATTGTTTTATCTTTTCTAATACAAGCCTTCTCGTATTTAAACTTTATTTTCTACGTTTATCCATCCAGATAGCACCACCTATAGTAAGAGCTGCGATAACAAGCCCTACCATTAACAGTGGGTTACTACTTTCTTCTTCAGTTGGTTCAGCTGGTTCCTCTGGCTCAGTTGGCTCAGTTGGCTCAGTTGGCTCAGCTGGTTCTTCTGGCTCGGTTGGCTTAGCTGGCGTAGTTGGTTCATGTTCACCACCGGGGTGACATTCTATACATGTTCCGTCCGTACTTAAATCTGGATACGCACTGACCTCCCTTGGGGTGCTTACAAACAAACCAAGCGTAAGAACTGAAAGGATAGCTATGAATACCATGCTACGACAAAATAGTTCATTTTCTCTCATACTAGTTTAAACCTCTCCTTCCTAATTATATTTACATTCTTATAAGATAACTCACGAATTTTTTTCTTTTTAAAGGATCTTGTTATTGTCATAAGACGTAATTCTATTAACTATATGCAATAATCATGCCAACTGTTGGATAAGTAACTTAGAATGCGTAACTCAAGGTTATAGCTATTTCTTAGTTTCTATAATTAAAAAGTAATTATGCATTATATACACAATAGCGAAAATTTAGTTGTGTTTTTTCTCACTTTGTTTATTCTAAATCTTATTAATAAACAAAGATGGCGACTGACGTAGTTATAGCAGGTGGAGGAAATGGTGGCTTTAATGCAGCTGGCTGCAGTAGAAGATGGCAAAAATGTAATCTTATGCGAGATTAGTACATTAACTTATAGCTTTGCGAGACCTGAATTAATTATTTCATTGTACTAATTGCTCACTTTACACACGCATTCAATATGTTATGTGCAAATTTGTTTCATGTAATTTTTTTTTGCATTATTTTCTCACTTGTAAATACCATACTATCCGAGTTCATATTGTTAAAAGCAGAAAACCTTCAACTAAATTCAATTAAATTGTACTTTTTTAAAAAAATCTATAGTTGGCATGATTATTGCACTGTTCTATTAGTGAAGAAGCTAACTATCACAATCTTTTAACTACGTGATCAGTCTTTCTTCAAAATATATAATTAAAGGGAGGAAAAATTTATGACCATGGACAGAAGAGACTTTCTCAAAAAGGCATCTTTAGGTGCCGCTGTAATCGCCGGTTCCGGTTTTTTAGTTGGATGTAATAGTACGGAGGCTACTGCCCCTGCTTCTGCACCAGCAGAATGGGACATGGAAACTGATGTTGTTGTAGCTGGCGGAGGAAACGGTGGGCTCAGTGCAGCTGCCTCGGCGGCAGAAGAAAGAAAGAACGTAACCGTTGTTGAAATCAGCGCCTTTTTAGGTGGTGGTTCAGCATTCTCCGGCGGGAGTATTCACAATTGGGGTTTAGAAAACTGGGAAGAGTATAATAAATATACCGAGGGTTTGCACGACCAAGTTCTTGGCAAAACCTATGTGGAGACTTTTAGACAGACATATATTCCGTGGTTGCAAGCTATTGGAATTCCCATTACCAAGCATACAGGAGATAAGGGGCCTAGCTTAGATTGGCAAATGGGCTCAGGAGAGACTGGTTATTTAAAACATAAAGCCTATTTCGATGCCCTTAAGAGCTTTATTGAAGGTAAAGGTGGAACCGTCTTGACACAAACCCGAGTTCTACGTCTTGTAACAGATGAAGCTGGTACAGTGGTTGGTATCCAGGCTGTTAAAAAGGGAGAATCTCCTATTTTCATTAAAGCAAACTCTGTTATCTTAGCAACTGGTAACTTCATGGTAAATAAAGGCCTGATGGCTAAATATATGGGACCTAATGCGGATACCGTTCGGGCTATGGCAGTACCGTACAGCACAGGGGACGGAATGCTGATGGCTCAGGGAGTAGGGGCAATGACCACAGGTAGCTTTTCTACATTCTCTGGAACAATGTGTGCAATAACTCCTGGTCCAGTTAATAATGAGGATCCTGAAGCTTATGAGAAGGCCCGTGCTGGTGATCCTGCAAGTCTACCTGGCCTAAGTGCCGGACGCCCTTATACCCCAGGTTGGTGTAGCCTTCTTTATCCAGAAGAAACTATGGGTATTTTCGTAAATCTTCAGGGCAAACGTTTTAACGATGAGTCTTGCTCGATTGATGCTAAATATCCGAGAATTCCCCAAGAAATAGTTAAACAAAAAAGAGGCATGGCCTTAATGCTTGCAGATCAAGCTATTTTTGATAAGGCAGCTGGTTCTGCTGCAATGATTAAGGGGATTGAGAATGAGGGTGGCCAAGTTTTCGTGGGTAATACCATCGAAGAATTGGCTACTAAGCTTGGAGAAGCTTACGGTATGTATAAAGGGACCTTAGTCAAAACGATTAATGACTATAACAAAGCTATCGATAACGGTACAGCTGCAGATCTGGATGTCCCGAGGGTGAGTGGTCACTTTAAATTCTCAACCGGACCTTTCTATGCTGTTCCGACAGGGGTTTCATGTTACCACACTTTTGGCGGGCTCACCATCAATGAACATGCTCAGGTTCTTGATCTACAAAAGCAACCAATTCCTAATCTCTATGCCTGCCCACCAGTAGCAGGAGGTGTCTTCAGAGAGCCGTATACAGGTGGTATCGCTGTAGCGGGTACTTTCGGTTACATCGCCGGCAAATCAGTATCTAAATAACTCTCTAACCTCCTTATATAGATCAGGCCTCGCACTGCTACATTACCTCTGTAGCTATGCGAGGCCTGAATTAATTATATTGTTAAATTATATTATTAGTTATCTTCTAACCCTGTCTTCTTACTCTTTATCTCATTATTAATAAGTTCCTCAAACTCATTGAGGCTCATAGTATTCGTATTCTGCTGTCCATACCTGCGGACAGCCACTGTTCCTTGTTCTGCTTCTTTATCTCCTACTACGAGAGCAAACGGGATCTTCTCTGTCTGTACTTCCCTAATCTTGTAATTTATCTTCTCTCGACGATCATCAATTTCAACTCGGATATCTTGTTCTTTGAGTATCTCCTCTACTTTTTGTGCATACTCAGCGTGTTTATCACTGATAGGCAAGATCCTTACCTGCACAGGTGCTAGCCAAGTTGGGAAGGCTCCTGCATAGTGTTCGGTAAGAAGTGCTATGAAGCGTTCAATACTGCCGTAAACTACCCTATGAATCATGACCGGCCGATGCTTTTCACCATCTTCACCAATATAGGTAAGGTCAAACTTTTCAGGCATCTGGAAATCCAATTGGATAGTACCACATTGCCAGGTTCTGTCTAGGCAATCTTGTAGATGAAAGTCTATCTTAGGACCATAGAAGGCACCGTCTCCTGGATTGATCTTATATTCTATTCCTTTAGTATCCAATGCATCTTTCAAGGCATCAGTTGCAGTCTGCCAATCTTTATCCGAGCCCATCGAGTTTTCAGGACGAGTAGATAACTCAACCTTATATTTGAAGCCGAATATCTTATAAAAATAATCTACAAGCTCGATAACTCCAATAATCTCCTCCTTAATTTGAGAGGGCAACATGAAGATATGAGCATCATCCTGAGTGAAGTTCCTTACCCTGAGTAAACCGTGTAACGCTCCCGATAATTCATGTCTATGAACAAGACCTAATTCGCCGCAACGGATAGGTAAGTCTCTATAACTACGTAATTTAGTCTTATACATAATCATTCCGCCTGGGCAGTTCATGGGTTTCACTGAAAAATCTTGATCATCTATTTTAGTATAATACATATTCTCCTGGTAATGGTCCCAATGCCCTGACTGTTCCCAGAGAGCCCGATTGAGGATGATCGGAGTTTTAATCTCAACGTATCCTCTTTTCTGATGTTCTTTCCTCCAAAAATCCTCTAGAGCATTTCTCAGAATCATGCCCTTGGGATGGAAAAATGGAAAACCGGGTCCTTCATCGTGGAGGCTGAAGAGATCTAATTCCTGTCCGAGTTTCCTATGGTCACGTCTTTTTGCCTCTTCAAGCTTGTAAAGATAGTTTTCTAGATCTGATGCCTTGGCAAAGGCTAAACCATAAATTCTTTGCAACATCTTGTTCTTTTCACTTCCCCGCCAGTAAGCCCCAGCTACACTTTGTAGTTTGAAAGCTTTAAGAAGTTTTGTAGATGGTATATGCGGGCCAGCACAAAGATCTATGAATTTCCCACCTAATGTATACGTCGATATTCTCGCTTCTCCAGGTAGGTCGTTTATCAATTCTACTTTGTATTTTTCATTTTTGTTATTGAAGTAGTCCAGTGCTTCATCTCTGGTTAGCTCCGCGCGCTCAAAACAAAGATTTTCCTTGGCAATTCTTCTCATCTCATTTTCTATCTTTTCCAAGTCTTCCGGGGTGAAAGCATGTTCTGTATCAAAGTCATAATAGAAACCGTTAGTGATAGATGGTCCGATACCGAAACTTGTTCCTGGATACAGATTCTGTACCGCTAGAGCAAGAAGGTGGGCGGCTGAATGCCTCATCACTTCAAGCCCTTCTTCGCTATCCATAGTGAGAATCTCAATCTGTGCATCTTTTTCCAAGGGGTACGTAAGGTCTTTCACTTCATCATCGACCTTACCTGCTATAGCTACTCTCGCCAGTCCAGCGGAAATCGTAGTTGCTAATTGGAGAATAGTTGTTCCTTCCTCCACTTTTCTAACTGATCCATCTTTTAAGGTAATACTTAACATCTTAAAATTCACTCCTTGTGGTATTTAACCAAAAATTAATCGTATAAATAAAAAAACTCCCTTCCCGCATGGGACGAAAGTATAGTTACCCGTGGTTCCACCCAAATTCAGGAAAAGAATTCCCCTTTAAACCCTTAACGCGGACTAAACGGTTTAGCTTAATCAATTCAGCTAAACACTCAGGGGTGGTTTTCATCTAAATATCCCAAAAATGCTTCCAGCCAAGGCATTTCTCTCTTTATGTTTCTATTTAGAATACTGTCCCCATCATCATTTTAATGGTAAATATCAAATTTCATTAAACCACTTATAGATTATCCTACTTATCAACAGTTGTCAATTGCTCTTTGGGCAACATAAATTGCACTTTGTACAAAAGCTAATCTTATCTAAAAAAACTTCCTGAAGAATCTGTACTAAATCTCCATGGTGTTGAGAATTAGTATGGATAACAAGATTCCGTGGTGCACATTTAAGCAGAGCACTTATAAGAAAATCTTCATAGAGTTCCGTATTGGTCTTTCCATCTTCCCCACAGTTATTACTATTATTATTAGTAAAGTATGTTTCGTTCTCTTCAAGACATTTACTATTGATATTCTTGCCACATTCATCAAGGAATTCAACTTCTCCGCTTCTTTTCAACACCAGATGCATCGTCTTATAAATAGTATGTTGAGAATCCAGAAATCTCTGAAGCAAAGAGATGAAACTATCATGTTCTTGCTCCAAAGCATATTCGTTAACGACTTGAGCGATCTGTTTTTTTAATTCTTTCTTGTATAGATCTGCTCTAAAATTCATAAATCCTTCAATATCAAATCTCTTATTAATATCAAGATATTCTAATATTGATTTCACCAGAACGTGTTTCCTGTTTTCTGGAAGATAAGCTTTCTCCTCACTGTTGAGAAATTGACGAGCCATCTGCAAGATATTTTCGACCTCTTGGTTACTTAGGTTATACTCTTTCGTAAGTACTTTTTGAACAAACAGACCTTCCCAACCTTGAAAAATTATTTCTGCCAATGCCCTAGCGAAGTAATAGTTGTATATCCGCGCTGTCAAAGAGTCCTCATGTTGCCTCCCCTTGTTATTAGTGAAAACACACCGAACTAGATATTGGGCATCATCTCTCAGCTCATGTATATCGATAGGAAGCCCTTCTTTGTTCCGCAGTTCACTGAGCTTCCTATAAAGACTTTCTTTGAAACTAACAGTGCCAACCTCTACATAATGTTCCTGCAAAAAAATCCCTCCCATGAAAGTATATGCTCATACTTTCCTAATATTTCCTGGGAAGGGATCTCTTATTCCTATTTAACGTGAAACTTCCAGTTATTTAGTTTAATCCTAGTCTATCAAAAACATTTTTAGTTTCTTTTTTATCTGCTGGATGGCCTAGTGAAATCACAGTTGTAGCAGAACAATATTGAACCCAAAACCCCGGATGTTTCTCTAAGGAAGGGTCACCACATACTACAATGGCCGCAGGAGCATAATAAAGCATTTTGCCATAGGGATAATTCGGCTTCCTCTCGTCTATCTTCTATTTAATAACACTGTACCTCCTATGAGTAAAAGGGTTATAAACGCTATACCTACCTGAACATGGCGGGTAAGGTAGAGGAAATCAGCCATCTCCTTAGCTGCGAAATCTCCTCCTGCTACAGCGATGATATTTCCTTTAGCATCTTTTATACCTTGGTAATTCGTAACAAAATTTCCTTCTGCCGTCCTATAATACTCTTTCTCAACAACTTTTCCTCTTGCAACTCCCTCTAGAGCACCTAAAAGACTGATATCCTCTTCTCCAAAAGCAACACTTTTTGGGTCGCCCTCTGCTTTCGCATCTGCTATGTAAAACCATTTATTCTCTTGATTATCTTTAGAAAGAAGGTAAATATCTGCTAAGCCATGTTCAGTCCTAACCGTCATAAGATTTTGACGCATCTCGTTATAATAAGGATCCTTTTCATCCATGGAATTTATAACTTCCTGTAATCCTTCTTTATCTAAATCAGCAATAACACGGTTAAGTCCCAATTTAACTTGATTGTCAGCTAAATCTATCATCAACTGTTTAGCTCTAAAATTTCCTAGTTCTGTTATTATGATTAGGCAAAAAATCGTTAAGATAATGATGGTGTATAGGCGCTTTATTTCAGTTGTCATTTTCTACCTCCCTTTCTCCCATATTCTACACCAAAAAAAATACTTCTGCATACCGAAAAATACATTTACTCTAAAAATAAATCATACAATCTATTTAGGCATCCTTCTCCTTCTTGTTAGTATAGGCAAGGCAATCAAAGCATCCAGGTGGTGAAACGAATGAGAGATTCTGGAAAGTTAACTACTCTCCCTATCGCTGGAGCTTTTATAGGAACAGTCGTTGGAGCCGGTTTTGCAACCGGCCAAGAAGTATTCCAATTCTTCACTATATTTGGTTGGTACAGCTTTATTGCTATTATCTTTACTACGTTCCTTTTCTGTTATTTCGGAATGACCATCATGAAGTTATCTAGAAAGATACATGCCCGCTCCCATCTTGATCTCGTTAAATCTATAGCAGGTGAGAAGCTGGGTTTTTTTCTTGACTGGATTATTACCGTTAGTTTTCTTGGAGTTCTGGTGGTCATGGCCGCGGGTGCTGGAGCCGTTGCTAGAGAACAACTTGGCCTACCACCTCTTGTAGGGAGTTCATTTATATTGCTCTTTACTTATTGCACAGTTTTATCTGGTTTAGACAATGTGATGAAGGCTATTGGGCTGGTTGTTCCTTTTCTTTTGATTGCTGTGCTTGGTGTAGCTTTCTATTCTATAGTTTCAAATCCCATAACTACACAAAAAGTTCTTTTTATTTCATCGATTACTCCATCTACAGCATCAAACTGGTCCTTCTCCTCTATCCTTTATGTATCATATAATATTTTCTTATCTATTGCTATCCTCTCCCCTCTGGGCGTGGTGGCAAAAGACAAGACTTCACTTATCCGAGGAGCCTTATTAGGGGGCATAGGTTTAGGGGGCGCACTTCTAGCTATTAACCTCGCTTTAGTTAGTGGCCTGCCTCAAATACTTAATTATGAAGTACCTATGATTTATCTTGCTTCCTTCTTTAGCCCTATATTAGCTTTGGCTTACGGTATTATTCTTCTATTAGAGATATTCACCACAACGGTTAGTATCCTCTTCGGTTTAGTAGTAAGGTTAGGAACTACTTCTGCCCAAAGATTTTTCTGGGCAACAACTGCATCTCTAATTGCCCTCCTTGCTTCTCAGTTAGGCTTCTCCAACGTTGTAACCATAGTGTATCCTCTTATGGGTTACGTAGGATTTATTCTGCTTATTTGCCTTCTAAGGGCACAATTGCGACGGAGTAGATAAAAAAATATTGACTCACAGTCAAGTTTACTAGTATTATACGTATGTACATATGCACATGCAATTATTGCATGTGCCAATATTGCACTGGAGGTGTTTGTAATGCCGGTATTCCAGCCACCTGAAACAGTCAAGCCTCAGGCTCATCTACCCAATCAGGATTTGACCCTGGAATTAGCTGATTTTTATAAAGTATTCGGAGACTGTTCCAGGCTTAAAATACTTTTTACTCTCTTGGATAACGAACTGTATGTAAATGAGATTGCAGAAGCTCTAGGTATGAGCCAATCGGCAGTATCTCATCAGTTACGTATTCTGCGCCAACATAAGTTAGTTAAAGTTAGAAAAAATGGTAAGACAAGTGTTTATTCTCTTGGTGATGACCACGTTTATCGAATACTTACTCAAGGCTTAGAACATTTATCTCATTAAGAGATAATCAAGTTGTTAGGAGGTATGGTTATGGATTTTATAGCCTTATTAAATAGCGCAATTACTTTTGCAGTAGTTATGGGTATTTTTGTGATAGTTGATAGACTAGGTAAAGCGAACAGGTTTAAGAGCAAAAGCTGGAAATTCTGGGCGGGTCTATTCGCGATTTATATGGTTGTTACTTATCTGCTTAAATTATTTTAATCAGCTTGAAGGTTGAAAGGCTAAAATTTAGTAAAAGACTAGCATAGCAAGTGTTAGTCTTTATTCATTGTTATGCTCTAATTTGACATATCAACAAATCCTGTTTAATATATATAGTATGTTTAATTTGTACAGTATTTACTAAACATTTGTCGCATTTTAAGGGAGGTAAGTTTTATTGGATGATTTACAAAGGTTGGATGAAACACGTGACGTTATAATAAGCGCTATTGCCCAGTCCATGGTCATCTATGGTGTAACCCCTTCAGTAGGAAGAATTTACGGAGTTCTTTATTTTGCAGAGCAGCCTATGTCCTTAGATAATATCAAAGATCAAGTGGCTATGAGTAAAGCTAGTGTAAGCAACGGAATGCGTGAACTGTTAGATACTGAGATGGTTATTAAAGTCTGGAGAAAGGGTGACGTTAAAGACCACTATATAGCGGAAAAAGACTTTTTTAGAAACTATATTGCTTTTTTTAAAAAGAAGCTTCGCCAGGAAAGGAATCTAATCGTCAAGGCTATAGAACAGACTCAACCGATATTTGAAGATATCGCCAATAACTCAAGTGACGCTGCAGTCAGTAAAACTGCTAAACAAGATCTTAAGAATATTAAAGATTCTGAATCCTATTTCCATTGGACCATGTGCCTAGCAAATGCTATGGAGTCTGGCGAGATTTTCGATTACTTTCCGAAAAATAATAAATAGCAAGGAGGTATATTATGAACCTACAACAAACAGCACTTGTCCTCATCGATATTCAGAAAGAGGATAGCTTTAAAATACAAAACACAGATGAAGTTGCTCTAAACGCCAACCAATTAGCAAATGCCTGCAGGAGTAAGGGTATACCGGTAATCTTAACAAGACATATCAATCGGGCAGATGGTATAGCCCTTTCAAAAGGTGAACCTCTTACTCGTGACAATAGACCGGTGTATTATTCCTCAGACACTGCCAATATTGAAATAGTGGATGGCATAAATGTTACAAAGGAAGATATTGTAATAGATAAATATCGCTGGAGTGCATTTTTTGAAACAAGTTTAGATCTTATCCTTAAAAGCATGGGAATCAAGCACTTGATAATTGGGGGGATGGTCACAGACGGATGTTTAATGACCTCTGTACTTGATGCTTATTTCCGTGATTATGATATTCATCTCATTCATGATATCTGTGCTACAACGAGTGAGGGTGCACATATGTCATCTTTATTGATTATGGCTAATTGGACTTATAATATCCAAATATATGACACCAAAAATATGATTAATCGTCTATCTGGTGATTCTTATGATATGTGGGAAGCTAAAGGACCAGATGCTTTACATTTCACTCCTGAAAATATGCGTGAAATGTTCAATTCTTTAAAAAAATAGAGGGGGATTTTTATGAAAAGGTTACCAATTTTAGTATTAATTTTGTTGCTGAGTCTTACTATTCTTGTTGGATGTAGCAGTCCCGTCAAAGACAATACTCAAGAAGAAAAGAAGGTAATTTTCGGTGTGACTACTTGGTCAAGTACCATGGCTCCAACAGCTATCGCCAAAATGATTTTGGAAGAAGCTGGTTATGAGGTTGAAACGGTCTTACTGGATCAGCCAATTATATTCCAGGGATTAGCAGATCAACAGGTTGATTTCTTTATGGATGCCTGGCTTCCATATACTGAAGCAGAACTCTGGGCAAAATATGACGAAGACTTAGTCAAGGTGGCTACCAGTTATGCTGATGCTCCCTTAGGCTTGGTGGTCCCGGCCTATGTGGAAGAAAATTCAGTAGAAGAACTCAAGAATAATGCAGAAAAATATAATAATGAGATAATTACAATCGATCAAGGAGCAGGGATAGTTTCTTTAACTGAGGAACTAATTAAAGAATACGAATTGGATGAATATGAATTAATATATTCAAGTGAAACCGCCATGTTGGCAGATGCAACCGCCAAGATAAATAAAGAAGAGCCTGTTATTTTCACTGGTTGGCGTCCACATTCCATGTTTGCAATGTATGATTTGAAATTCTTGGAAGACTCAAAAGAAATATTCAAATATGACAATGTCTATGTACTCTCCTACCAAGGCATCGAAGAAGCACATCCGGAAGCTTATAATATTATGTCCCAATGGAGTATTGACGTCGGTGATCTTGAAAAAATGATGTTGCAAAACTCCGAAGATGAAACTCCATTTGAGGATACTGCTAAAGAATGGATTGATACAAATAGAGACCAAGTAAATAAAATGCTGGGTAAATAGCTTTAACGAAAAAAAGGATTAGCCATTAGTTCAACGGGTTCTTTTTTGAGGTGCAATAACCATAATTCGCAACTAAAATGGCAGATGAATTAGCAAATAATTCTTCTGCCATTTTTGGCTTTATTTCAGTCTTTGTCCTTATAAAGTGCTATAATTGGTAAAAGAATTGGTAAGCATTGTTAAGTCTCCATAAATCAGTGGAGAAAATAAAAGAGTGCTAATTTTATTACCGATTTATATACCAATTCTGCGCTAATTTAGCAGACGTTAGCTGCGCATTAGTAGGATAATGAGAAGTTAAAGGGTGTGCTTAGAAAATTAACTTACATATTTACCGTACCCGACGAGAATCCTGTGTTCTCTGATGGACTGTGCCCAGCGGAGCCATGGATGGCGGAGCGTCTCTGCGTAGCGTAGCCTTGCATTCACTAC
Organism: Gracilibacter sp.; assembly: GCA_024637055.1. GTDB lineage: Bacteria > Bacillota > Desulfitobacteriia > Desulfitobacteriales > Syntrophobotulaceae > Gracilibacter. The sequence goes on from JAGXFZ010000020.1 coordinate 19,469, forward strand.
TTATTTTTCTTTTCGCGTTGAACTTTCAGCAATGTACCGTGAACACTTTCATCATTTTGGAGTTCAAACCTATCATCCTCATTCAAATATTTCAATAATTCTTCTTCATCAAAAGTTAAATATCCCTCAACGATTAGCTTACAATACACATCGCTTAGGTCTCTTGGCTTCCTTTTTCCTTTTATATAATCATAACAAAAATCAGATACTTCTTTATCTAGTCTCATTACCTTTGTTTCTGAAACCCATTCAAAATCATTTTCATTTTTACCTAATGCGAATAGAGCATCTAAAATCGAATATGCTATGTCAAGATAATCAGGGTTCTCTCTGTACAATGGTTTGAAATATTCGATAGCTTTTTCGTATTCTTTACATAAAATATAAGCCTCTCCCAAACGCCAGAGTGCATAAATGTCTTTAGGGCTATTTCTAGCTGCTATTTCTCTTAGCTTTTTTAGTTCTGCGTAATCTCCCTTACTTATTAGATTATAATCTTCTTCCCAATCTTCAATTCCGCCATCATCAATGATATTGTCAAGTTCTTTTCTTCGGCTATTAATTTCTATGATCTTATTATCGTTTTCCAATTCAGTTTACCTTCTATCCTTCGTTATTCTTTACTACAAAGCCCCACTTAGTGAGCCAAGGAAGGCGAACGGCTCAATTGGGCACAGTCTTTCAGAGAACGATTCTGGTAGTTCCGCAGCGTCATACTACATTCATATACACTAAGTTGCGGAACTGCCGTGTTATGCGAAGGGGCAACTCCTCAAAGTACAACCAGAAAATAGTATATTTAATCATTGAATATTCTTATTTACATGTCCATTTCTCCTTATTACTGAATGTCTCAAACGAAACCCTTGGCAAATAATCAAATTCTTTCCCACTCTTTTTCTCGAAAGCTTCTGGAGCTATATATAATAGTGATTCAAATTCCAAATCTTTTGGCATTTTGTCTGGATTGTTTAGCACTTTGTAGTAATAATTCTTTCCGTTTGCTATGACAACACATCTTGCATATAAAAACCAGTCAACAGAGAATGGTGAATCTTCGTCAACATAAGATTCCTCTCCAATGTTACGAGCATAGGTAATTCCATCTAAATCATAAAGCAACTTAGACATAATCTCATAAAACTCGCATATCTGATCATTCGGTTTTCCCGATAAATACTCTATCGCTTTAGCAATCACTTTATTATCACCTTCTTGATCCCAATCAAAAAGTGAAATAATATGCCAAAATTCAGATTCATCCATTTTCTTACTCTTAAATATGTTAAACATAAAAACCTCCACTAAGATAGTCTCCAAAAACTTGAACTACAAAGAACTTCTCCGATAGTTGCCCTTTCGCATAACTACTTTTCTCCCGTTCATGTTGCGGGTTACATGCAAAATGTGGGATGTATCCCGAAGTAGTTGCGGGAATCATACCTATAAGTATAATACGTCTAAATATCTAATAATCAAATACCTACACGATTACATTAAACTATTATTGTTTTTTTACTTGAAACTTATACTTCGCTTTACCTCCAATAGATACCCTTTACTCCTGGTTTCTGCTTGTTCACATTATTCTTAATTATCAGGTAGTTTCAAAAATCTAATTAAACATCATGGCAAGAGGGTTTGAATTCACAGCTGATTGAAGTTGATGC
>JAGXFZ010000021.1 GCA_024637055.1 Gracilibacter sp.
GTGGAATACTTGTCATCTTTTCCTCATTAAAGCTTAGGGCGTTGGTGGTAAAACCGATGCTAATTCCCTGTTCCTTTTGCTTTACTGCTACAGAGGTAATGAGCGAAAGAATCCATTCGAAGCTTTTTCTTCCCCTAACTAAATATTCTTGTTGTTCAATCGGGTGTTCATATGCTTCTTTATTAATTACATATCCTTGAACATCTATATAAATAGCCAGTTGTTCCGTAACAACCGGCTGTGAAACATTCGTTTGCCATTTTCCAGTTCGGGCGCTTGCTCTCCAGTTAAGTCTCCTTAATTCATCTCCAGATTGATATTCCCTGATGCCAATAACCAGCAGTGGATCCTCGATAATTCCGCCTTGCTTTCCTCTAACTCCCCACTGCTTAGAAGTGCGAAAACTTGATACATCGACAGCTACTAATTTGGGATAGATATAAAGCTTTCCATCTAAGGGATATAACTGTTCTGTCTCAGCAAAACGAAACCCATCTCCGGAACGTAAATTTACATGTCCAATATTATAAACACCGCGTTGAAGTGCTTTACCTTCTGATGTCCATTTAACTTTTTGAAACGAAAGTAACCATAATAATCGAACGGTATATATGTCTTCTTCATTGTCTTCAATCTTAACCCCTATACTACTTGGAAAGCTCCATTCTAACCATATTAATGGGAGAAATTTATCATTATGGACCGAAGTATGTATTAGAAATTTTTCATCAACAAATAATCTAGATTTAGAAAGCTGTATAGTGGGTTTGATATTCTTCAATGATTGTCTTTTCCAGGCAATGACGATAATAAATAAAATCAACAAAAATGTACTAATAACGACTAGTGGTATGAATCCATACCAAATAGCTGCTAATAGTAAAAATAGTATTACCCAGATTGTATGGCTTTCGAATAATAAACTTGATTCTACTATTTTGGGTTGATTTTTGTCCCTATCTCTCATTAACGTACTACCGTTTCATCTGGCAAGCTAACTTCTCCCATTATTTCATCTAGGATATCCTCTGTTTTAATATCATTGATATGTGCCTCAGTTTTTAAGATTAAACGATGGTTCCATACAGGCTTGAGCATTTCTTTCACATCATCTGGAATAACATAATTACGTCCACTCACTAGGGCCCATGCTTTGACAGTCTTATAAAGGGCTTTACTAGCTCTGGGGCTTACTCCTATAGAAATAGCAGGATGGTTACGGGTTGAACCTGCTAAAGCTGTAATATATTCCAGTATAGATGAATGGATATGAACATCTTGACATTGCCTTTGCAGCTCTTGAATTTCTTCTGGATTAAACTTGCTATTAATCTTTTCATAGGGTATCTCATCTCCCACTTGCTCAAGCATCTGTTGTTCTTCTTTCTGAGTGGGATAACCTAGCTTTAATTTCATCGAAAACCTGTCCACCTGAGCTTCAGGAAGCGGGAATGTACCTTCCATTTCTATCGGATTCTGAGTTGCAATTACAATAAAAGGACTAGACAAAGGATACGTCTTTCCTTCAATGGAAACTTGTCTTTCTTCCATACATTCTAACAAGCTTGATTGAGTACGAGGTAGGGTTCGATTGATTTCATCCACTAATAACAGATTTGTAAAAACAGGCCCTTTTCTTAAATGAAATTCGTTAGTCTGAGGGTTAAATATCGAGACCCCCAAAATATCTGACGGTAGTAAATCGGGTGTACACTGGACTCTGGAAAATAAACAATCCAGTCCCTTGGAAAATGCTTTAACCATTGTGGTTTTCCCCGTTCCGGGAAGGTCCTCCAGTAAAACATGTCCTTGGCTTAAAACTGCAGTTAATATTAGTTTTAATTCTTTTCTTCTGCCAACAATAACTTTGTCAAGTTCATCCCATAATCCATCAAGTTGTTGGTTTAATATCTCAAACATATCATTTTTTGTCTTCATTTGCTTCCTCCTAGTAGTCTTATAATCCTCATTCAGCTTCTTTAATTTCATTTTCATAATCTATCTCAACTGTAACATGTTTTATTTCCTCTTCTTCCATCAAGTCTCTTATACTATTTTTGATGTTAATAATCTCTTCTTTACGGGCCTCATTGCTTACAACCACATGCGTACTCAGCATATTCTTCTGACCATCTAAAGACCAAATATGGGTATGGTAGATTGACTTTATCTTCGTATTCTCATAAATTTTCTTTTCAATATACCCGATTGATAAATGTTCAGGCACACCTTGCAAAAAAACTTTTAACACACTCTTCATATTTTTCACTACGTTATAAAGTACATAAACCGTTATCGTTATAGACAGTAATGGGTCAAGAATTGGGATATCTTTAAACATTAGAACGATGCTCACAATAAGAACAGCTACCCAGCCAAGAACATCTTCGAGAAGATGCCAACTAACCACCCTTTCGTTTAGGGACTCGCCTCTTTTTAGCTTTAAGACAGCTAGTCCATTTATTATAATACCTCCAATAGCGAAATACATCATCCCTAGTGGCTTAACCGATTCAGGGTTTAGAATTCTTGGAATAGCTTCAGATAATATAAATAGCGAGCCTCCTATAAGAACAATGCTATTGACGAGTGCTCCTAATAAAGAAAACCTGGAATATCCAAAGGTAAAAGTTTTATCGGGCATTTTCTGTGAATATTTTTGTAGAAACCAAGCGAGAATGAATCACCAAGATCATGTAATGCATCGGATAATATGGCTATACTATTTGTCCAAAAACCGCCAATTATTTCAGCAATGGTAAATGACAGGTTCAGGAAAAAAGCTATTTTAATATTCCCTGATGGATCATGCATATGATTGTGATTATGTTGATGTTGATCACTCATAAAAGAATAATACCTCTTCAGTTATTTTTTTATAATGTACAAATATATTCAACCCTCTTGGGAAAAACTAATTTATGAGTCATAAAAATCCATTAGGTTTTTAAGAGGTGTGGTAAATGTACATACAAAATGGCAAAAGATTATATCGATTATTTTGCTTAGTCATTCTTATGTTTCTGACTTTCGTTACTACTCCCATTGCAACCTTAGCTCAGGAAGATTGTCTCCAGTGCCATGGAGATGCAGGTACTACAGTTAATCGTTCAGAGCACGACTTTTTAAGCTGTATAAGTTGCCACCGGGATATAGAAGGGTTTCCACATGTTAAAGGCGCGTCCTTGGATAAAAAAGAGAGTGTTGCAGTCTGTGCTGACTGTCATGAGGGACGAGTGGCAGATAGTTATGCTGACAGTTTCCATGGTAAAGCCGTTCATCTTGGAAGTCAAAGGTCGGCAACTTGCGTAGATTGCCATGGCGCTCACGACGTTCTAGGGCAAAATAACCCTAACTCAAAAGTCGCCAAAGAAAACATACCAGAAACATGTGCGATTTGTCATGAAAACGCTTCCCCTGGCTTTGCTGAGGGTGAGGAGCATTTTCAGCTCGCAGCTTTCGGTGCAGGAGCGCCAATGTACTATACGGCAAAGTTTTTTATCTGGCTGACTATAATAACAATCACAGCATTGGTTATCCATATGGAACTACAACTATACCAAAACCTGCGTTTAATTCTAAGGGAAAGGCAAAGGAGGTAATACACTGTGGCCAAAGAAGAAGTTTACCAACGTTTAGATATTCATCAGCGAATCCAGCATATCGGGATGTTCATCAGTTTTTTCGTTTTAACCATCACCGGTTTGCCCATTAAGTTTGAGCAAAGCCGTGTTTCTCAATTAGTTGTCTCGATGCACGGTGGCTTCGATAATATGTTTACCGTCCATTTGATAGCCGCAGTTGTTATGATAGGTGTTTCGGTTTATCACTTACTTTATCTAGTGATTAATCCCTTAATTACAAAAAAAATATCCTGGGCAACAATCCCAAAACTCAAAGACTTTTCAGATGTCATCCATGATGTTCAATTTTTATTGGGATTTAAAAAGTACCCACCCAAATTTGACCGTTTTACATATAAAGAAAAATTCGACTACTGGGCTGTATTCTGGGGCATGGCCATTATGGGCGGTTCCGGCTTAATGTTATGGTTTCCGCAGATTTTTACTCAGTATATGCCACGTTGGGTAGTTGATGCAGCTAGATACGCTCATACTGACGAAGCCATCTTAGCCGTCAGTGCTATTTTCATTTGGCATTTCTTCAATGTCCACTACGGCCCCAAGTTCTTCCCGATGAATCATGTTTGGTACAAAGGTACAATAACTAGAGAAGAAATGGAAGAAGACCATCCATTAGAATTGGAAAGACTTGATGCTGAAAACGAACGACTAACTAAGAAATAAACAGAAGGAGGAAGAACATGTCCAAAATCTATAAATACAGAAGAAATTTAACCCTAACCATATTTCAGATGATATTTTATGCAGTTATACTTATGATATTTCTCAGCTGGGCGTTTGGATCGCTTTAATGCACAAAGCTTCCAGCTCTTGCTCCTTCTCTTTGAGCGGTTCACAAAATTATTAGTTATTATTCTATCACCGTTCTAGCAATCTGTACTCGACTTCTGTCCTTTTCCGCTCCATACCCAAACTAATATAAATCCTATGATAAACAAAGCTACAATGCTTAAATTTATAGTTGAAGGTAATAGCCCCCGAGAAGAACCTAGAATTAGCCCTGCAAAGAAATATGAAGCAAACCCCTTATATTTTTCATAAACCTTACCTAAGATGTTTAACAAAGCAGTAATACCTACAATACTCCCGAGTGCAAAGAGAAGTAAATTTATATATGCAAGTTCTGCAATAGATGCTAGGATGACATCATAAATCCCTAGAATAATTAGCACTGAGCTTCCTGGTATACCAGGGATAATCATAGCGGCACTAGAAACAGCACCGCCAATTATCAAAATTAACCAATTTGCTTGTCCGATGGCCACCTTCATACCTAATGGCTCCTGAACCATAATCAAGCCAATTACACAACCAATAATTAAGGCTACCCATCTACGACTATTAATCTCAGGACATTCTCTAATAACAGGCCTAATTGAAGCCAAAAGACAACCGAGTAAAAGGGACACTGCCGCATCTCGATAATTTTCGAAAAACACAGAAACAGCAAAACCGCCAACGAAAAGTCCAATAATAATACCCATTGCAAGGGGCAAATAAGGCTTAATATTCAACTTTAATAGATCTTTGACCATTTTCTCATAAAGTCCGAAAATGAGTAAAACTGTCCCCCCACTCATCCCCGGGACGACCATAATAAAACCTAATATAAATCCTTTTATAATTAAATCCATATAATTCCTATTAATCCTTTGCTTGAAATATAATATCTATTAATTATATAACTTTTATAAGCTTCTTGCCAAGCTTGAAATAAATCTTGAATATTAAAATACGCTCTTAATTGCTAAAAAAGAGCGTATTTTATTACTAATTTTCTAGGGAAGAACGATGCTTCATTTTACTTATAAATATTCAATAATACCACGGAAGATAGCCGTCGCCATATTTTTCTGAAAAATAGGATTTTGCAGCCGCTCTTCCTCATCGGGATTAGAAAGATAAGCCGCTTCAATTAAAACAGATGGCATATTTGTATTCCTCAGGACATAAAAATCTGCTTTTCTGACACCTTCATTATTCGTATTGACTGTGCCGGTAATTAGACTTTGGATAGCGTTAGCCATCTTGGCACTTTCAGTTGCTTGAGGATTCTGACCAGAATAATAGGTTGAGGTGCCATTGTTGTCTGGATTAGAATTAGCATTATTATGAATAGAAATAAATAAGTCTGGTTTAGTGTTATTAGCCATAGCCACCCTGGCCTCTAGATCAGCTCTTTCCGTGTATTTTGAGGCTACACAAACATCCGTTTTTCTTGTCATGCTAACAGTTGCACCAGCTTCTGCCAGCATATTGTTCAAATATAATGCGATTGATAAATTAACATCTTTTTCAAAAGTATAGGTCTGACCTATAGCACCTGAATCTGGCCCACCATGACCCGGATCGATTAATATCTTCTTTCCTTTTAAGACACCCGTCGAAATTCCTTCGAATGGGTCAATAAGGATTTCGTCATATGAAGAGTCAGGCTCAGTCAGTGAAAATGGTAAAGATGGGAAATCCTTAAGATTATCTGAATATTTGGAATCGGCATGTCCTTCAATGATATTTTGGGTATTATCACTTATCACGCCTGTTCCGCCTAGAATATATACTTTACCATTAGGGCTTAAATCAATTGAACCTGGTGAACCATCCCCTGCCAAAATGGTCACGTAATCTGCATGAACCCATCCATCCGTTCCCCGGTAGGTTATCTTGTACCAATCGCTCTGGTCACCAGTAATCCTAACCGTGGCTCCTCGGGGAATAGTCATCAGAATATCTGCCGTTGTCGATGAAGTTTCTCTGAGATTTAAACCTCCGGAGGCCGTAATTCTCCCTTGTTTATATGTCTCAATAATTGTTACATAGTTGGCGGATACCCATCCGGATCTGTTTTGATACGCTGTTTTATACCATTGACCTTGTGATGCTGTTATAACGACCGTCGTTCCTTCCGGTATGGTTAGTTGGAGTTTTCCCGATGCCGAAGGAGTATCCCGAAGATTCAATCCGCCAGAGGCTGTAATTTTTCCTTGTCCGCTTTCCGTGGTCGCAGTCGAAGGTTCTACTTTCATATGTTCCCGCATAATAGTGTAAACTGCAGCTGGAATATCTTCTTTCTCCGTCAATAAAAGGCTTGCTTTTAGTTTTGCTGCTAGACCCGCCCCAGCTACAGCATCTGGAAAATCCATACCTGATGCTAAAAACAGATCATCGGATTCAACTGCATCTTTCATATACTCAACAACTTGAGCATTGGTTTCATATCTGTTCTGACCGCCTAAACGTGTTTCTATGTTTATACCCTCTTTGGTTAAAGCTTCGGTAGGAACAACTCCTTCTCCACCGATAACAATAACATGCTGGGGTTGAGTTTTTTTGGTGTATTCAGCTACGGAGGGAGGTATAGTTTTGGAGGTAAGCACAATCGGGATCCGCTTAATTCCAGCATAGCTTGCTGCAGATAAAGCATCCGGAAAATCATCTCCGTTGACAATAATTAACGAATCGCTACTTAATTGCTCAGCAAGCCGGACAGATGTTTCATAACGGTTCGCTCCATCAATTCGTTCCCAGCTCAGAGACAAACTTTCAAGTCCTGTTTCAATTGTAGATGTTAAGCCAGCTTCTCCACCTAGAAGAAACACTTTTTGGGGATTCAAACGTTGTAATTCGGTAATGACACGTGGATCGAGTTTATCCCCCCTGGTAAGTAGAATGGGTGCATCCAGGCTGGCCGCAAAAGGAACGGCTGCAATGGAGCCAGGGTAGTCTGTATACTCACTCAGAATAACCGTTTGGGCCGAGGTCCATCCTTTTTGCGCTATGCTAAGAGCCGTTTCAACCCTATCCTGACCAGATATACGATCAGTTGTATATGCTAATGGGCTGGCTTGAGCTAGGAAAGGTATGTTCAATAGAAAAGCAAAACAAACAATAGCTACTAGAAAAAACTTATTCAAATATTCCACCCCTTAATTTTAATCTTGTCTATCAATTATACGATATATGTTGCGGCCTGAGGGAAAAGTATGTAACTTGTAATATTTTGGCAGCTTATTCCACCTTCTTCTGAAAAGTTTCTAAATATACAGACGTAAAAGAATAGAGTAATATGACTTATATTTCATCCATCCATCTTATGATATCCTCTATTACCTCATTTCGGTTAACTTCATTAAGCATTTCATGTCTACCGTTTTCATAAACCTTTAAGGTTATGTCTTGGATTCCAACTGTTTTATAACTCTGGACCAATGAGGTTGCCTTTTTCCCGTATTGGCCAACTGGGTCAATTTGCCCAGAAAAAATAAGAATTGGAAGGGTTTTAGGTATTTTATTGATATTGGCTTGTTTCTGTACCTCCATAATCCCACCAAAAAAATCATTATAGAAACTTACAGTACAAACCTGACCACAATGATCATCCTCTATGTATTTATCTACTACCTTAGTATCTCTGCTAAGCCAATCAAATCCAGTCCGTTTTTCAGTGCATTTTGCATTAAAGTCCTTAAAAGTTAGTTCTTGAATAAATTTGCTCTTATATCGTCTCCCATTCTTCTTGATAATTAACGCACATAATAAGCGAGCCAAACTCAATATAATTGTAGAACTTCCGCCAGTCCCAGATAGGATAAATCCTTTTACTCCCTGTATATCTCTATATTGATGCATATACTGCCTAAGGATAAAGCTCCCCATACTGTGCCCCAGAATAACTAGAGGCAAATCAGAGTTTTCTTTTTTTATCACTTCGATTAATTCATACACATCTCCAACCAAAAGATTCCACCCGTCTTCACCCGCATAACCCTGCGTCTCCTGATTCTCAGAAGTCCTACCATGCCCCCTCTGGTCATGGGCATAAACGATGTAGCCTGCATCAGTTAAAGCCTCTGCAAAATACTCATATCTGCCTGAATGTTCCGAGATTCCGTGGATAATCAGAACTATCCCCCTGATAGGAGATGCTTCAGGCTCCCATTTGCGAGTGAAAATATTCATACCTGAACTATCAATAAATGAAAAATTTGTTGACTTCAATATATCACCTCTCCCAATCGATAGTATCGCCTCGCCTTTTATTGCTCGGTAGTCTTCTTTTTCTTAGAATTATTATTCTTTACTTTGTACATAAATGAATCAGCTTGTGTTATCAGTTTATCTAAAGAGTCAGCATCTTTGGGGAAGTTTGCATAGCCAATACTAACACCTAAGAAAGGGATGTGCATTTTGAACATGTCCATTATCTTCTCGCTAAATGTTGTTAAAAAATAATTGTCTATATCATCCCGATAAATACATACAAATTCATCACCCGACATTCTATAAAGACTTCCATTATCTCCTATTACATCTATTGTTGCCTTAACAAATTGTTTTAGATAATCATCTCCTACAGAATGCCCATATGTGTCATTAACTTTTTTAAGTTTATTCAGGTCCATATATATAATAGTAAAAGATTCATTTGCGTTAATTAGTCTATTACAATCATGGAAAAGTGATAGTCTGTTTTTTATACCTGTTAAAGTATCTGTAAAGGCAAGTTGTTTCAAGTAAATTATGCTTTTAAGGTTATTAACAATAATATAGATTAAATGATAACTTATGGTAGCGGTTAGCGCTATCAGCATTACCATTATTATTCTCCAATACAAGTTTGTTGTTTCCTTGAAATATAGATGGACTATTAACAGAGATATAAACTGGATCAAACTCAAAATAATAAAATATTTATTCATTCTGCTTGAAATGTTATTTAGAATAAATATAAATTTACTTTTTACAAATTTAATTACAATTGGGGTACTGAATAAATAAATGGTGGTCTGTAGTGCTAGAGCCATAACAGTAGGGTTATCAATTCCAGACAATTTTACAATTTGTATTGAGATAGAAGTCACAGCCATCGTATGAATCCATGAAAAAAACATGATAGACAATATTCTATCTGTAGATTCATTATATATGTACTTTAAAGGAAAGAAATAGGTAAGCCCTAGCAAAATAATATTGTTTTCATTAACGAATGTTATTTTGCTAGTAAACCTTATTAAAAATGCTACTGAGAAGACTAAAACAGTAAAAAGTGTTAATCCTCCTATTACTTTCGTTAATGAATACTTAGTTCTCGAACAACGATGTGTGGTTATTAGATTTACAAACAGCATTTGTGAAAAAATTAAAGTTCTTGCTAAGTGTTCCAAAACTGCTTCTCCTTTCGAGTACCCTGGGGAATAAAAAAGGACGTAGTCTTTAAACTACGACAGCAGTAAATCTTATCTTTCTATCGGTAGCCAGACTGTCATAGTATAAATCACCTTAACCTTAAGGCTGTAGTATCTCATTCCATTTCTCCAATTCCATACGGTCACCAGTAACATCCTTAATAACATAATTGTTAAACTTGGCCAATTTTTCTTTCGTTCTTTTTGCCATGTTTAAAACAACTTGATTCTTTGTTGTAGATGTTCCTCTAATCAATTCATATAAAGCTGGGTCATTCACAATAATGACTATCTCTTTATCAATATGTTTTTCTAATTCCTTTAGGAGTGTTACCAAGGCGATTTGCCCTACAATTGCAGGCTTCTTGTATTCTATTAAGACGGATTTCTTAGATATAAGCTCATCGTCTTCATAGATACGATAACGAACTTCTATATCCTCGCCCTCAAATTGGGATGAGATTCCTACCAAATAAGCTGTAATCATTAATAATACCTCCGTAATTATGGTTATCTTATTCTGTTAAATGCACATGATTATATTATTACAGCATGACCATAAGTTTGCAAACTTATAATCATCTTCTATTTATTGTTGTACAGATTCATTTATAATGACGTGGAAGAGAATAAGACTTCATAAAAGAGGAAATCTTCCATTAATTGTGATAGTATTTATTATAGAGTTTACAGGGAGAGAACAAAAAATGAGTAAAGAAGCATTATCTACGTTCGAAATAAAATTTCTATTAGGTATAGGTTCCGCGTTAGCCTTAAGGCAGCTCGGTCTAATTATGGTCATGCCTTTTCTGGCCATATATGGCAGAGACCTTGCATATAGTACACCTGGATTGATTGGTTTATCATTGGGCGTTTATGGCTTATCCCAAGCTTTATTTCAAATACCATTTGGCAACTGGAGCGACAAGATAGGTCGGAAGCCAACCATTTTATTCGGCCTATTTTTATTTATTCTCGGCCTGCTCCTAGCATATGTATCAGAAAACATTTATATATTCATCCTAGCTCGTGTACTCCAAGGTAGCGGTGCCATCATGGCAGTTGCTTACGCATGGGTGGGAGACAATATCAGAGATGAACAACGAAATAGGGGTATGAGTATTATTGGCATGTTGGTTGGCCTGTCCGCTACTCTTGCTTTTATTGGTGGTCCCATATTATATCGCTGGTTTAATGTGCCTCAGATGTTTTTATTATGTGCAATTCTGGCTTTTATGGCGTGGCTCTTTATCCTAATTTTTATAGAGGGTGAACAAAAAGCTCCCTCCTATTACCGTCCCATCAAGTTTAGTTACTTGAGTCTGTTGAAGGATAAAAACATCACAAAGTTATTTACAGCAGGATTTATTACAAACTACATTCTTGTGAGTCAATTTTTTATTGTTCCTCAATTGCTTGAAAATAGCCTTGCCGCAGATGGTCTGTGGAAAGTATTTGTACCAGCAACCATTTTAGCCATCTTTGCTATGAGAGTTGGTGCTAAGTACGCAGATGCCGGTCATTTTGTGAAAGTGGCGACTCTATCATTTGCTATTATCTTTGTAGGTGACTTAACCTATTTCACATCTAATCCCTATTGGATTGGGTTAGGAATGATTTTATTCATGATTGGTTATATGTGTTTGGTAACTTTGCTTCCTGCCAGTGTCACTAAGTTGAGCCAGAAAAGCTACCGTGGTAAAGTCACGGGAATATTTAATACTTTCCAGTTTATTGGTTCATTCATCGGAGGTTCATTGACAGGGTTTCTGTGGGGATTTAACCCTAGCTATTCCGTATCGCTATTGATAGTTATCTCTGCAGCTGGTGCTATAATTGTAAGAACATCTACTGAGTCCACCCGCAATATGGCAGAAATCCAATAACCGTCAGCACTTAATCTTGTGCTCCATTAAGACTTTTCTTAAAATATCATATTGGTGTGTCTAGCAAACTACAGTAGGACATACATTTATTATAAGGTTGTCTTTAGAGATCAACCTTATAATAATATGAACGAAATTCTTAGAGGAGGTCTATATAGAAATGAAACACAAGACATCGTCACGCATGATAATAATTATTTTTATTATTAGTTTCTTTTTTACGAATGTAGCTTTTGCTAAACCACAAGGAAATGAAAACAAGGTCTCACAAAACTTAAATAATATCGCCTTATGTTATCATGGATTTACTACTAATGAAGCAGAGAAATCAGAATATGTAAGCTATATTGAAGATTTTCAAGAACAAGTCAATTATCTTAAGGATAAAGGATACACCTTTGTTCCTCCTTCCAAATACAATCAATGGTATTCAAAAAAATACACTCCAGATACTCCTATTGCTACGATTATATTTGATGATGCAAGAAAATCAGTAGATATTGCAGCACAATGGTTAGTTGAGAACGAAATCCCTTTTGGTATAGCTATAATTGGAAAAAAACTTGGGACAATTAACCCTGAAGAGGGCTACATGAGCTGGGTTGCCATAAATGCTATATATGATACTGGGTATTGTGAAATACTTAGTCATACATATAATATGCATCATTTTGATCTAAAAAAGGAGGATGGTGCCGTGGTCTCAGCACCAATACTTGAGGGACCGTCTTATATTGATGATGGCGATTTTCTTTATATTAATAGTGATGATGCACGATGGTACTGGGATTTAACACATATAGATGATACAACATGGAGTTTCCCTTTGTTTGGCACCGACCTAAAAACTAGTCAACCAATAACAAGCACTATTAAATTTAAAGCAAAAGAAAGCGTTACCGTAAATAAAATGAGAGCATGGGCTGCTCTACACTCACCATATAGCAGTGGCTATGATGTAGCTATAAAAATAGACATAGATGGTACAGAAGTAGCAAACAAGACAATAACTACAACCCAATATGAGACGCGGAGTCAGTGGGCAGAAAGAGAATTTGTAACTATCGATTTTGATAAATCATATACACTTGAAGCAAATAAGACATATACTATGACATTTGCGACTCAAAGTGTTGGTAACTCATCTTTTAATATATATTCGATTCCAAACTTTTCAGGAGATTATGAGCTAACTACTACAAGTACTGGAATGTCTTATGGTGCACAAGAAAAATGGCCTGCTCAAGCATGTATCATACTTGCTGGGGATAATGGCAAAGAAGCAACTATCAAAGAGTTTGAACAGTATGTTTTTAATGATTTAAGTATAAATTCTATAGTTATAGAAAAATATCTATCAGCAAGCTGGAATGCCAATACAACTGGTTTCGAAGAAAATGAGAATCTCGAATGCATAGTTTTAGGCGGAACCTATCCGGATGGAAGTAAAGCAAATACAAACATAAAAATCACACCTAACAAATCATTCACTGGTGAGGTTTTACGGTTTAAAACAGTATCCCACTTAGGAGATTGGTATCCATTAATTATTGATGTTTATATAAATGACCAGAAAGTATCAAGGTTTTCTTCTAATTGGCAAGACTGGTCTTCTCAGACAGTTAACATTAATCCCTACCAGTTTAAAGAAGGCCAAGAATATGATATTACTTTTAAAACAGCAAACACTAGTCCAACTGGAACTGGTTTGGTAAGAATATATATGGATCAACAAGATCTACCATGGCCAACTTGGGATTCTATAAATGATACTTGGGCTCAACCAGCTGACTCAGAATTTCAATATGTACCACACTATAAAGTAAGTTCCTCAGAAGGCACAGACGTATATCCCAGTGGAATTGATATCGACAAATATGAGTATACATGGGAATATTCATCACCATATACAGGTCCCGGAAAAGCATTTTTGGAAATTTTGTCCTCTACCCCTGGGATGAGTGTTGCGCCAACACAAATTTGTTATCCTTTTGGTGCATTTTATTCAAAACAAACAAACAATAAACAAGACATTAGTCCTGTATTAAAAAACATTTTAAAGAAAATCGGCATGAATTCTGGAATGGCTGTTTGGGATGAAGCTGCAAGAAGTCTGGAAAACATTCAATCTGAATATAGTGAATATATTATTCCTCGATATTTAGTTCTAGGTAATTTAGAACAATCTCAAATATATAATGATATTGATATTCTAATAGGAGTAAATTAGTTTGAGAATCTTACCACTTGCCAAGCAAGAATAAAGCACCAGCACAGCCACCTAGTAGAACTATGGTCATAAGGCTTGGAATATGGCAATTGCTACAAACATACTTCCAATTCGTAATCCAATATAGAGTGCCTCGGGATTATCCATGTCGGCACTAGTCTCACCATAGATAAAGAAGCCAGCTACAGCAATTACCGCAAGTAATAAGGAAAATATCAAAGACCATCTCCCGCTTTGTTTTAGGTATTCCCCAAAGGCAGGATCGTTTATTTTTTCCGAATAACCTAACCGTTTATGTTCTGTTGCTATGTTCATACTCATCACTCCTTATTTCTTATTCTTCTTTATACTATGGTTTTTTTGCAGATAGTAATATCATCCATTTGGGGGATATTACGCAATAAGCCCCTCATCTTTTTGGATGAGAGGCTTGTAAAGGGGCTGTATATCAGTATTAATTATTTTTACGTTGCATCTTGTGAAGCGGAGGTAAAAAAGATAGTATCCCTATCAAAATCATCACACTACCAACCAAAAACACACCATCCCATTGTAGGATGCTCCAAGCAGTAGCCCCTAGATAGGTACCAAGCGAGCCACCCAAAAAGTAAGAAACCATGTAAACGGTGTTTATCCGATTTCTCGCTTCCGGAATTAAACTATAAACACGAGATTGATTCGAAATCTGTCCCCCACGCGTACCAATATCGAAAATAATTACACCAAGAATAAGGCCCCAAAGGTGGTTCCCTAGCTGCCATAATACAATGAATGCCACTAGGGTTATAAGACCTGAGTAAAAACCAACAATTTTGGGAGAATTTCTGTCCACAATTCTTCCAGCTATTGGCGTATATAAGATTCCTACAATGCCGACCAAACCAAAAAGGCCTACAATCTGGGCTGTGTAATTATAAGGAGGTTCTTTTAGAAAAAAGGCAAGTGTCGACCAAAAGGCACCGAAAGAACCAAAAAGCATTGCACCAAATAAAGATGCCCTTCTTAGTTCCGGCTGTTCAATAAATAAGGTCCAGAGAGATTTGAGTAATTGCCCATAAGTAATACTTACTGATGAAGCTGGTTTACATACTGGTAGAAAATATTTCAAGAGAACTGCTAATCCCAGCATCAAACCTGCAGCAAGCCAGAAGATACTTCGCCAACCAAAGATATCTCCAATTACCCCACTAACCGTCCTTGCTAGAAGAATCCCGGTTGAAAGACCGGTCATGACTATTCCTAATGCCTGGCCTCTTTCTTTTGGTTCAGCTAACTGGGCAGTAAGAGGAAGAAGCAATTGTGGAATAACCGTAGCTAAACTGAAGGTAAAACAGGCAATACCTAACATAATGATGTTCTGGGAGAGCGCTACTGCTACAAGTGCAACTACAACTACTCCAAGCAAGGAGAAAATTAAACTTTTTCTTTCTCTAATATCCCCTAAAGGAATAAACAATAATAGCCCTAATGCATATCCCAATTGGCTTGCTGTTGCAATTCTGCCGATTTCTCCAGCAGTGACATTAAAATCTTGGGCGACATCTGCTAATAAAGGTTGTATGTAATATAGGTTGGCGACGCTAACACCACTGGCAACAGCTAAAAGCAATAAAAGGCCTCTTGTTAGTTTCGGTTGTTCTTCGGCCGTAGAGAGCTCATGGTTTTCTGAAGTCAGTATATTCAGCCCCTTTTTGTTGTATATAAAGTGACAAAACTAATTATATTCCTATTTCCAGCATTTTCGCCCTGACATTTATAATTCTATCGTCAATATCTGTGCCGCTAAGTTTCGGAAGCCGCATTTCACTTACGATTTTTCCGTCGCGCATAAACATAATACGCTCCGTTCGCGCCGCCACATTCGCATCGTGAGTTACAAGCATAACCGCAGTACCTTCCGCGTTGATCTCTGAAAGGATATTCATAATCTCCTGCGCAGACTTTGAGTTAAGCGATCCAGTCGGCTCGTCACCGAAAATAACTTTTGGTTCGCTCATAAGTGCACGGCATATTCCCACACGCTGAAGCTGTCCTCCCGAAACCTGTGTAATATCACGTTTTTCCAGCTCCGCAATGCCCACCTTTTTCATAAGATTTCTAGCTTTTTCAGTGATCGTCGCAACGTTTTTTCTGTTGTCGCGCATTGACGGAAGTATGATGTTGTCGAGGATATTCAGATTTTTCAACAAAGTCGGTTGCTGAAAAACAAATCCCATTTTTGTTCTGCGTATATCGGCAAGCTCATTTTCTCTGAGTGCCGATAGCTCCCTGCCGTCAAAAGTAACCTTTCCTCCGTCAACGCTGTCCATTCCGCTTAAGCTAAACATCAGCGTCGTTTTTCCTGAGCCGGAAGGTCCCATCACCGAAACGAACTCGCCCTCGTTTATTTCAACGGACACTCCATCGAGAACATTGTGCTTTTCAGCGCCTTCACCGAAAGATTTCACTATATTTTCACCGATAATAATCTTTTTCATAGTCTTCATAATCATCCTCATAATCTACTCCTTTATATTTTCGGATATTCTTATTTGTCCCGCGCCCGCTGTGCCGATCATTGTTGCGATAAGTACCGAGCATACCATCATCAACGGACTAAGCAGATACGCCGAAAGCGGATTGACCACAAACTTAAACGATGACACTCCAAACGAAGAGATAACCATGCTTGCAAGTGCCTCTCCAAGAGTATTTGCCAGAAGGGTGCCTAGAACTATTCCGACAATCAGAATAAAGACTGAACGTGTAACATACTGCACCTTAATATCCGAGTTTGTAAAACCGAACGCTTTCAATACTGCAATGGAATATCTGTCCTTGGCGACAAGCATTTTCATAAATAACAGTGTAACCAGCACGGTTATCATCAGCGCAACAGCAATTGCGGCATAGGAGGCCTTTCCGACGGAACTTATTGTCGAGCCGAATGTCTGTGTAATATATGCATCAATGCCCGAAATCTTTGCAAACTCAAACCTGTCCGCATATTCTGAAACCTTTCCACCGACCAGAGATTTATCCGCAAGCTCCGCGCCGATAACGCTCCACATAATGTCCGCCGAATTGTCGGTGAAAACAGCTTTTGCGGTTTTTCCGCCGTTGGTGACGTCGGAATAAATTCCGCATACCGTGAGATTTTTCTCCTTCCCCTCAATTAGTAGGGTAATGGTATCGCCTACCTTTTTGCCTAACTCATTTGCATTGATAGCCGAAAGCGCAAGTTGGTCATCTGCGGCGGGTGCCCTACCCTTGGAATATTCTATAGGGAATATTGAATGGTCGCCAAGCTCAATTTTTATTCGTTCATCCGAGCCGTCCTCCATCTTTACGTTGAATGTTTTTGTTGTAAGAACCACATATTTTGAAATCTCACTGTCGCTGATCATTGCCTTTTCAATTTCAGCGGCTTTTTCAGAAATATTGTCAGTCTGCTGAATGTCAACGCGCAGATCGTAGTTTCCAATACCCATATATGAGATGAAGCTTTTCGAAGAAATAGTGTTATGCAAATTCTGTGGAACAATAATGATAAACGCTGAAATCACAAGCACTGCAAGCATTGTGGCGTAAAGACTTTTCCTGGCGAGAACATCTTTGACGCCGAGAAAAATATTCGTGTCAAACAGCCTATTTTTGCTTAAAATTAAATGCTTAGCGCCCGAGTATTTTTCCTGTGAAATGCCAAATCGTATAGCTTGTGCGGCAGATATTTTCCGAAAGCGTTTCAGCACTCCGCTTACATAAGTAATAATTGCCAAGAATACAAGAAGTACTCCGATTATTCCGAAAAGCAGGGCAAATGAAGAATTTTCGCTTTCACCCATATAAAGTCGTATATTTTCAAGAAGCATACCTCTGAACATAAATGAAAGTGCAAATCCGAGAATACATCCTACCGCCGCAATAGCTGCGTATTTCTGAAAGTAAATTTTCTTTATGTCGGAAACACGAAGCCCTATTGCTTTCATAACGCCTATTTCGCGGTAGTCATCTTCGATTTTAGCAAGGAGCGTAAAGCGTATGCACATGAATGTGATTCCAACGACAAGCACGCTTACAAGAA
>JAGXFZ010000022.1 GCA_024637055.1 Gracilibacter sp.
TATAAATAGTATCAAAGTTGCTTATCTCACCGGTTTTAGAAGCGAGAGCCGCTCCAATCGCCACATAGAATTCAGCATTCTCAGGCGCAACTATATTTTCTGGTTTAAGTTTTAATGTTTCAACAAACCTCTTTCTTAATTCTGGAAGAAAAGAAAGAGGCCCCCCCAAGAATGCCACATTTCCTCTAATGGGTTTGCCACAGGCTAAGCCTGAAATAGTTTGATTAACAACTGCTTGGAAAATGGAAGCAGCGATATCTTCCTTAGCAGCTCCTTCATTTAGAAGGGGCTGAATATCTGTTTTAGCAAAAACTCCGCACCGTGAAGCTATAGGATATATCTCCTTGTGTTTCTTGGCCAGTACGTTAAGCCCTTGGGCGTCAGTTTTTAATAGACTTCCCATCTGATCAATGAAAGCTCCTGTGCCACCAGCACACGTCCCATTCATCCGTAGTTCCGGAGAATCCCCAAAATAAGTAATCTTGGCGTCTTCTCCTCCTAATTCAATAGCAACATCAGTTTGCGGAATAAACCTCTCTACAGCTTTACTACAAGCGATTACTTCCTGGACGAAAGGAATCCCTATCTGTTCAGATGTTGAAATCCCACTAGACCCTGTAACATTCATGGTTACTTCTGAGTTACGAAATTGAATATACAACTTTTGTAAGAGGTTACTTACCGTATGTTGAACATCGGAATAGTGCCTCTGATAATGGCTGAATACTAGGTTGTCCTTATCATCTATAATTGCTATCTTCACTGTTGTAGAGCCAACGTCTAACCCAATATGCAGAACTTTGCCCATCTAGCTTTTCTCCTTTAAACTATGGATACGATTTAGTTAACCATAGCTCATTATATTAAATCAATATTGAAACAATACTGCTATAAACAATCACATAAAAATCTACTTTATATTATATCAGGTTTGATTACTTTTTTGATATACTTTCAAGCAACTTTATTGTTGTACAAACTATTATATTACATATCTTCTCTAATGCTTCTTCCAATTCTGCGCAAAAGTGGGAAAGTAATGCTAACAGGGCTGCCCTATAATATAGACTGCAGCCCTGTGTTCTATCTCATTTTAGCTAAAATAACTTCTTCACATCTTATCTTACCTGTGCAGTTCTAATCTCTCCGAGTATAGTTTCCGTAGTGTAGTGTTCATCTGCACGGAAATAGCTGACGGTTATCCGATCACCGGGTTTATGTTTGAATAATTCGTGGGTTAGTTCTAGCGAATTCCTGATTTCAACGCCATTGACTGCTGTAATAATATCCCCAGCCTGCAGCCCTGCTTTGTCCGCAGCCCCACTTCTCTCAACCTTAGCAATATAACATCCTGCTGGCCAGCCTCTATAGCTAGCGTACTCAGGACTATAGCGATCATCTATATTTACTTGTAGAGCAGGATGACTAACAAAACCTTTTTCTATTATTTGCTGGATTGTAGGTAGAGCATCTGTTATCGGGATGGCGAACCCCATACCTTCGAATCCAGGAGTATTATTCTTAGCAGAGTTTATTCCTATGACTTGGCCACTGTAGTTGACTAAGGGACCTCCACTGTTACCAGGATTAATTGCTGCATCAGTTTGAATGAGGCTAAAGCTAGCTTCTCCTTGGAGCATCAAAAACCTATCCGTTGCTGATATTACCCCAGTTGTAACCGTTCGGGCAAATTCCTGGCCACCCGGATTCCCTATAGCTACAACAGATTCGCCAACTCTTAGCTCATCAGAGTCTCCCAGTTGAACAGCTGTCAAGTCATTGGTGTCCTCAATCTTCACAACCGCTAAATCTGTTCTTGGGTCTCCTCCCACCAGAGTTCCCGGAACATCTCGTCCATCGATTAAAGAAATCATTATTTGCTCTGCACCTTCAACAACGTGATTATTGGTCACTATATATCCATTATTGGCATCCACTATAAAACCAGATCCACTTCCTACTTCGGTTAATCCACCACCACCAAATATGTTACCTCCATACTGAAAATTGGCAACCCCTACAACAGCAGGCCCAACTGTGCTAGCAATGTTTATAACAGGTGATTCCTCTTTCTCACCTGAAGAGGTTAGTGGTGGGGCTTGTCCTTGTTGAAGTATTATATTATTACCTCCCTGAAGAACATCGGTCTCAGGGTAGATAGAGGGAACAAGAACAACAGCTATCAAGCCTCCTAGAAGAGCGCTTATCATAGACAATAATATAGTTGAAATTATACTGCGTTGTTTTCTTTCAGGCTTATTGTCTTGGTAATAATCCATATAGAATACCTCCTTATTGTATTATTCGCCCAGAACGACTAGTTCATGCGGTATATTTCGTGGTGCCACTCTCATTCTTAGATTAGTGCACCTTTTTCTGACGCTGGAGTCTCTTAATATCTTAAGTACAGTTGTTAAGGCCAATTCGGGCGTGTTATTTTCATCACTTAAATGGGCCAGGACAACTTTCTGAGTATTCTCCGTTAGCCACTCTCTCAAAGCCTCAGCTAGTTGAACATTACTCATATGTCCTCTATTGCCAATGATCCTTTTTTTCAAGAATGGAGGGTAGCTTCCTTGTCGTAATCTATCTACATCATGGTTTGCTTCCACTATGTAAGCGTCGCATCCCTGTAAATTTCTATGCATTTCTTCGGTAACTATTCCGCTATCGGTTGCAATTCCCAATGTAAACCTAGAACCCTCTACCTTTACGCCATAACTTTCCCGACTGTCATGCGAAGTAGCTATAAGCTTGATATCCATTCCAGCCAGTAGAGCCTTCTTTTCGATGATTATCCTCTGCTCTGCTTTCAAAGCACCTAGTTTACTATCCATTTCTTCCCAAATACCTTGGGTAGCAAATATAGGTATTTTTAATTTACGAGCTAAAGCCCCTACACCTTTAATATGATCATAATGCTCATGGGTAATAATAATTCCTTCTAGCTGGGTATAAGCGATGTCTAGCATTTCTAAATTAGCCAATAATTTTTTAACGGTGATGCCGCAATCAACCAGAAAACTTCGATTGCCTTCTCCAATAACTATGGCATTGCCCGAACTACCGCTCGCAAGTGTAGCGAAGTGCATCAATTCACCTTCCTCTTGTGCTTTTATTTTTCTTCCGGTTCTTCTTGTTCACTTGCGTTTAAGTTTATTCCCTGGACAACTTTAATCATCTCTTCTAATCTAGCTTGCATTTGCTCATCTGTAGTAATTTTTAACGCTTCTTGCCATTTTTCTTCTGCTTGCTCGTATTCTTGTTTGTTATAAAATAGAAGCAGTCCATAGCCATAGAGTGCATCTATATTTTCCGGTTCTTCTGTTAACAACTTGGTATAGGTACTCTCTGCAAGCTCAGTATCTCCTAGAAGAAATGCTGCTGTTGCCAGTTTGAGTGCTATCTCATTATTATCTTGCTTGCTCAATATACCCTGGTATAATTCCACGGCGTTCTGTAAATCTTCTTGGTTTTCATCTTCATAGTTTAATTGTCCCGTAACTCTTGACTTATCGAAATAGGCGTCGGCGAGTATTATCTGAGCTTCAATATTATCAGGGTTACTTTCAACAGCTTCAATCAATTGTTGAACCCTCTCTTGGCGTGCCAGATATTCTCGTTCCAAAGCTTCTTGTGTTTGCGCTTCAGGAGACTGGTTTTGGCTTGGAGAAAATATAGCTACGAATGACGAACCTAGCAAAGTGATACTAATTATTACAATTATAGCTGTTACTGTCCATTTCTGAGTTCTTTTTTGCACCTTTTTCCTCCTTAATATCATCTTTTAATGACAGTTCTATTTTACCACTTTCTTTACAAAATGGCTTGGTATTTTTCGATTAGCAATTAGTCCCAACTTTTAGAGCTTGTCTAATTTTGAGATAATAAGCTACTTCTAGCCTTTTTTTCTGAAGTTCACATCCTAGTGAGTAAACTTTGGTCAACTCCCCGCTATAAGCGACATTTGCTGCGTGACAGCCGCCACTACAAGAGAAGCGAGCCCAACAGGTACGACACTCTTGCTTGGCATAGACATTTGCTTTACGAAATTGGTCAACTATGTCAGTTCGAGGTTTGGAATCTGGCTTATGAAGAGACCCTAATTTATACGCTTCTTGCCCAACAAATTGGTGACAAGGATAAATACCTCCCTCTGGAGATACAGCGATATACTCGTATCCTGCACCACAGCCAGACAATCTTTTTGGCAGACATGGTCCATCATCTAGACCGGCATTAAAGTGGAAGAATGAAAACTCTTGGTCCCTTTGAGCATAATCAAGAACTTTTTCCCCTAAGATATCATAACTTTCTTTAACCTTTTCGATATCTTCTTGATTTAGCGAAAAGTCATTTTCAGGAGAGGCCACTACAGGTTCGATAGAAATCATTTTTATTCCGAGATCAGCCATATGAAGAACGTCGCGGTAAAAATCAGTATTGTAATGTGTATACGTGCCTCTAACATAGTAATAATTTCCGATAGCATAAGGTGAAGTCTTCGGTCTTTTTTCTGTAAATCTTAAGATATTTGGAACTATTGTATCATAGCTACCCTTATCTTTATAAAAGGGTCTCATCCTGTCATTAACTTCCTTACGGCCATCTAGGCTCAGAACAACACTAACCTCTTCTTTTTCGAGGTAAGCCGTTGTCTGTTCATCAAGCAAAACAGCATTTGTTGTTAAAGTGAATTTTATTCGTTTATTTATCTTTTTAGCCGCCATTTTTCCATAAGCAATCAATTCTTTAACTACTGTCAAGTTCAACAAAGGTTCTCCTCCGAAGAAGTCAACTTCACATTGGGGACGCGACCCACTATGCATGAGCAAAAAATCTATGGCTTTAATACCAGTCTCCACGCTCATTAGCTCTCTGCAACCTCCAAATGAACCTGTGCCGGCAAAACAGTAACGACATTTCAAGTTACAGTCGTGGGCAACATGCAAACACATTGCTTTAATAATGGGGGGAGATGGATATATTGGCTCCTGTTCTAGAACTTCTTCTGAGAATAGCAATTTATCTCTCTGTAGTTGTTCTAGCTCTTCTAGCACTTCCAATTTTTCATCATCTGGCAAATTATTTCCTACTAGATTAAGGTCAATTGTTTCGTTATTACTTTGATAATCAATCATTTCTCCGATTAGTGAAAATGTTTTTTCATCAAGTATATGCAATGACCCTGAATTAACATCATAAGCAATCCTAAGATTTCCTTGTTCATAAATATGAATGTTCTTTGATATGTGATAGTTTTTTAAGTTTAGCATCGATATTTCTCTTCCTGCAATTTTTTAGCGTTATTTTATTATACCATTTCTGTTAATCTTCTGAACATAAAAATAGAACCTTAGAAGGTTCTATAACGATTTTTGTTTTTATCTTACTTATTTTTCACAAACCTGATTGCCAACTGTACAGGAAGTTTTACATGCTGATTGACAAGATGTCTGGCACTTACCACATCCTCCATTTTTAATTGTGACACTCAAGTTTCCTTTAATAATTGTTTGAATATGTTTTGCCATTAAAAATATATCCTCCTTATTTTTCCTTGGGTTGACTGAAAATATATAGAACTTTATCGTCCTCGGAATAGCCAACAATATCTGCATTGACTGAAGGTATCTGTGGGTGATTAACAAAAGCATACCAGAGTTTAAGCTCTTCTGTTTCAACTACCTGACCTTCGGCTACTTCCCCGTCCGTAGTCGTCACAGTAACTCTTTCGATGTCCTCATTCGCTACTTTACCATAATAGACTGAATACCGTGTTTTAGCTTTATCCTCTAGTTCAGCATAACGCCACTGTAAACCTTCTGGATAGGTTACAAGCTTGCCTATGCCACTTCCAATCCAATCCCAGCCGAATCTATTCTTAATGAAAATACCTGCACTTATTTCATCATTATAAGTATAAAACACTATGCCTGAATTATCACTGACTTGTTCGATATGCACTACATTATAACCTTTGGGTATCAGTGGCTTAGCCTTCTCAACAGCGTCTTCTAATGAGTTGCATCCGGTCAAGCCTAATATTAACACTAGACTTATCAGGAAATAAATAACGACTCTGTATAACCTGCTCTTGGCAAGTTTCGGTCTGTCACCTTCTGATATCATATTAATTTCATCGCTCCCTTCGGCCGTAAAGCCTGATAAAGCCATTCTTTTTCCTCTGCATACATTTATAAATATTGTTTCTTAAAAAATTTTGTGGAGCGGAAGACGGGATTCGAACCCGCGACCCTCGGCTTGGGAAGCCAATGCTCTACCACTGAGCCACTTCCGCATGGAAAATTGATCCATATTTTGCATACAGGGGGTAAGACTAATTATATTGATAATAAGATAAGCAGTCAAGTAAAGTTTTCTATGTTATTCATTAATGAAAATCCCTGTATTAAACAGGGAGTGTGATAAGCTATGGTGCCTCAGGACGGAATCGAACCGCCGACACGAGGATTTTCAGTCCTCTGCTCTACCGACTGAGCTACCGAGGCATATGGTGACCCATACGGGACTCGAACCCGTGATACCGCCGTGAAAGGGCGGTGTCTTAACCGCTTGACCAATGGGCCGCATTTATTGTGTGGCGTGCTTTAATGGTGAGCCATCCGCGACTCGAACGCGGGACACCCTGATTAAAAGTCAGATGCTCTACCAACTGAGCTAATGGCCCACGCCACGATTCAGAATTTTACACGATAGCTCTTTAGCTGTCAAGATATTTTTATCATACTGAGAATCTTTAATGTTTTATTTTGGAAATTGTAATCGATTCTTAGACAATTTTATCACGCACTAATCGTCCGTCCGTTATTCCCCACTTCTTTAAGTGGGGAATAACGGACGCTAAGTTCCTGATATGTTCAACTAACTATCAGTAGGGGATGAAGAAAACCCCCTACTCATAGAAGTTTCACTTTATGTTTAGTTTATGAGTATTAAAATATATTATTTCTCACTATAGTTTGATTCCTTCCAGGTCCTACTGCTAATAATGTCATAGGAACACCTGTTAGTTTCTCAATTCTTTCAACATATTTTTTAGCATTCTCAGGCAGTTTATCATACTCATTAATGCCAGTGATATCTTCCTGCCATCCAGGCATTTCTTCGTAAATAGCCTCACACTCTGCTAATATTTTCAGGCTCTGAGGAAACTCAGTGAGAGTTTCGCCTCGATATCGATATCCTGTACATATCTTTAACTTATCCATTCCTGTGAGAACATCTAGTTTGGTAAATGCAAAGTCGGAAATCCCGCTTACTCTTACAGCGTAACGGGCTATCACTACATCAAACCAGCCACAACGACGCGGTCTACCAGTAGTTGTTCCATATTCTCCCCCACGCTCACGAATGAGTTCTCCCATCGAACACTCTAGTTCTGTTGGAAAAGGCCCTTCACCCACTCGAGTTGTGTAAGATTTTATAACACCAACAACTTTGTCAATCCTAGTAGGTCCTACACCTGCCCCTACACAGGCTGCACCAGCAATAGGATTAGATGAAGTTACATAGGGGTATGTCCCATGGTCAACGTCCAGAAGTGTCCCTTGTGCACCTTCAAACAGTACCTTTTGTCCTTGATCAAGAGATCGGTTGATTTCTAATGAGGCATCTGTAACAAATGACCTAATTTTTTCAGCATATATCATATACTCTTCAAGTATTTCTTCATAGACAAGTTCTGCTTTATTATATATCTTAGATATAATCAAATTCTTTTCCTCGAGGTTATACTGCAACCTGTTCGCGAATTCTTCTCGGTCCATAAGATCAGAGACTCTGATTCCTGTACGAGAAGCTTTATCTTTATAGGCAGGTCCGATTCCTCGTTTAGTTGTACCTATCTTATGGTCGCCCTTGAATTCTTCTTCCAAGACATCAAGTAGACGGTGGTATGGCATTATTACATGTGCATTACTACTAATACGCAGATTATCAGTACTTACTCCCCGGGCTTGTAGATAGGAAAGTTCCTCTATAAGTACCTTTGGATCGACCACCAGACCATTCCCAATGACACAGGTCTTATCTGGATAAAAGATTCCGGAAGGGATCAGGTGTAATTTATATGTTTCTTGACCTATTACAACTGTATGCCCGGCATTGTTGCCTCCCTGATAGCGAACAATCATATCAGCTTTTTCAGCTAAAAAATCTGTTATTTTACCTTTTCCTTCGTCTCCCCATTGTGCGCCTATCAACACTACTGCTGCCATATCAATTCCCCCATTTTCATCCTGTCTATACAAACAACTTAATCACGCCGTAACCAGAATTTAATAGTTAGCAAGTTTCACCTAA